>JBILWM010000198.1:0-2553 GCA_044369905.1 Terrimicrobiaceae bacterium
TTTGCCTACATCCGTCGCAATCGCAAACCATTGACGCAGGAGTTTATCAACATGCAAAACGGCGTGCAAAACTTTCCAGGGTCCTGGGGAAAAGAGCGTTGAAAAGTTTCCACCCCAGGTTGTTCAATGACCGGCTTTTTGCCGGAGAAACCTGGAGTGATAAAAATGGATGTCATACCCGAAATCAGGCGACTGCATTTTGTTGAGAAAGTCACCATCAGTGCCTTAGCGAAACAATTCAAGTTGTCCCGTCCCACCATTCGCAAACACCTCAAAACGATCGAAGAGCCGTTTTACCCGACCCGTCAACATCAACCTCATTTGAAACTCGGTGCTTATATCGAGCAACTGACGATGTGGCTAGAACAGGATTCAGCCTTATCAGGCAAAAATCGTAAACGCACCGCGCAACGGTTGTATGAATGCCTGCAAGTAGAAGGTTATATCGGCGGCTACAGCGCCGTGCAGCGTTTTGTGAAGGAATGGAAGCAATTTCGTTCAGCGAATCCCTCGATCAAACAAGCCTTCGTCCCCTTACTGTTTCCAGCCGGTGAAACCTGTCAATTCGATTGGAGCCATGAAACGGCTGTAATTGGCGGTTTGGAACAGGTGGTGAAAGTGGCTCACTTCCGTTTAAGTTACAGCCGAAAAATGTTCGTGGTAGCCTATCCCTGCGAAACTCAGGAGATGGTGCTTGACGCGCATAATCGTGCCTTTGCTTTCTTTGGTGGCGTCCCCAAACGCCTGGTATACGACAATCTGAAGACGGTCGTTGATGCGGTATTCGTTGGCAAAGAGCGCCGCTTTAATCGGCGCTTTTTGACTCTGGCGAACCATTACCTGTTTGAGCCGGTGGCGTGTACACCCGAGTCGGGTTGGGAGAAAGGCCAAGTGGAAAACCAGGTGGGCAATATTCGTGAATGGCTGTTCACACCCGCACCGAAGTTTGCTGACTTTGCCGAACTCAATGCTTGGTTGGCGAAACGTTGCCAAGAACTGGCTTTGCGTCCGCATCCTGATCAACCGTCGCGCACGACCGCCGATTGTTTTACCGAAGAACAGCAGTTACTGATGCCGATCAAAGCCGTCTTTGATGGCTATGTGGAAACCATGCGTCGAGTAACCTCATTATGTCTGATCCGTATTGATCGTAATCGTTACAGCGTCCCGGCACCCTGGGCCAATCAAGCCGTATCCGTCCGATTAACGGCTGATCGGGTCCGCATGGTAGCCAACGGTCAAGTCATTGCCGATCATGCGCGTCGTTTCGGTCGTGATCATCTGATCTGCGATCCCTGGCATTATCTGCCGGTGTTAGAGAAAAAGCCGGGTGCACTCCGCCATGGCGCACCGTTCGTGACCTGGGATTTGCCGGTACCGATTAAAGTGGTGCGTGACCGCATTCTCAAGCAAGACAAAGGCGATCGCGCCTTTGTGGATTTGTTGCTCATGGCGCGTGGATTAGGCGATGCAGGTCTGGATACTTTGGAAGTGGCTTGTGATTTAACGCTGCAAACCGGTGTGATTAGCGCCGCTATCGTCCTCAATGAAATGCGCCGCCTCACGGAAGACGCCAAGCCTAAATTACTGGATGAATCGGCCAACTCACTGCCGATATTGGCGGTCGAACCCTTGGCTGATTGTAGTCGCTACGATGTGTTACGGAGTGAGCAACATGTCCATTGATCGTACGCTGCAACTGAAAACCCTGCACCTCTATGGTATGGCGGCGGCCTGGAGCGAGTGGCAAGCAGAATTCGGCTGCCAACAACAACCAGTCATGCCGGAAGTCTGGTTGGACCGTTTGATTTCTGCCGAACAATCTGATCGACAAGCGCGTAGTTTAAATTACCAGCTTAAAGTGGCTCGATTCCCCATTCACCGGGACTTACTACAAATCGATTGGTCAGAAACACCGCTACATCAAGCCCGTATTGAACAATTGGCTACGGGGCATTTTATGGACCAGGCTTACAACCTGATCTTGGTGGGTGGCACCGGCACCGGTAAAACCCACTTGGCAACCGCCCTTGGCATTGCCGCGATCCATCAAGGTAAGCGGGTTCGCTTCTACAATGCGGTTGATCTGGTCAACCAACTCGACAAGGAAAAACAGCAAGGCAAAGCGGGCAATCTGGCCAAGCAACTCATGATGATGGATGCCGTGATCCTGGATGAGCTGGGCTATCTGCCGTTTCCGGCATCCGGTGGCGCTTTGCTCTTTCACTTGATCAGTCATCTTTATGAGAAAACCTCACTGATCATCACCACCAATCTCAACTTCGCAGAATGGGTGCAAGTGTTCGGTGACGCCAAGATGACCACCGCATTACTCGATAGGATTACCCATCATTGCGACATTCTGGAAACCGGGAACGATTCTTATCGATTTAAACAACGGAAAAAGGCGGTAGAAAAACAATAACCCTATAGCTTAACTGGAAACTATTCGACGCTCTTTTGTGGAAAATTTTCTAAGCCGTTTGACACTCCAGGCACTTCTTGGTGAGCCACTCACTGTTGAAACCAGCCCACTCTCCAGCCACACCCGCA
>JBILWM010000193.1:0-2543 GCA_044369905.1 Terrimicrobiaceae bacterium
TGCCGCCGTTTTTCTTGTGAACCTTCTGACCGATGAATTCGAGAACGGCCGTCGAGTGCCCTGAGCGCATCGTGCGGCCTTGGGAAAAAGATCCGCCGTAGATGTCCTCCATGCATTTGATCTGCACAAGTGAGTCCAGCGCCCACGCACGCTTTGGTTGCCACATTGCCGGCAGACCCACGATCTCGACATCCGGCGGCAGAAACTCGCGGTGCTTCACCGGTGCGAGCGATTTCGGATGAAGCGAGAGCCGCGGCGCGCCCTTACCTTCAGAAGGGGCATCGAAGCGGATGATCGTGTCGCCAACGGTGAATTTGGAAAGGGGTTTGGTCATGGGAAATCCGGATTAAATGTCGATTGAGAGGGAACTCAATCCTGGTCTGCGATGGTCACAAAGGACATCCGATTTCAAGAGCCGGATACTTTGACCAAGAAAACGGAATTCGCATGTTTCGTTGCGAGGCATCAACCGCGATGAGGCTGTCGCCTTCACGGATGATTCTTGGAGGCGAATCCCATGCATAGTCGCCGCAGGCGGATGGCGGTTGACCCAACACGGCGCAGGCCAACCAGGTTTCCCCGGGATGGATCGGTCCCACCAGACTGGGAATCAGACTTTGGGGATAAAGCAGATTGGTGTTGGGGGCCGCTGCCACGGTCTTGCCCTGACGATCTCCCCAAAGGTTGACCAGTCCGCTCAGTCCATACCGATTGCGGACCATTGCCGGATCGGCCGATGGGCTTTCGGGAAACTCACACTTGATGGCAAAACCACCTTCGGATGCGGTCAGCGTCCGTGAGCTGGCGATGCGGTGAATGCGCAGATGCCAAGGGACCAGCGGGATGAGCCAGCTTTCGATTTCCACATCGTGCCACGGTTTCCATCGGCTGTAGTGGCAGCCATCCTCGACGCGGATCTCTTCGCAGTTTCGGCGGGGCCGGTAATAGTTGTCGTCTTCGGCCAAGGCGAGGCATGAGTCGAAGGCACCTTGCTCCAGCCCCCACTCTCCTGCCGGAACGCTGAAACCGAATGCTGTGGAGTAGGCGAACTTCGCATACTTGGCAGCATTGAAAGTCGGCTCCCATGCGGGAAATTGTCCTCCCGCCAAAGCAAAGACATGATCGCGGTCACTTTCGCGGCACAAGACCATGAAGGGATGTTTCTGAGTGACCACTTCGGGGATCGACGGCAGTGGTTCCTCGGCGGCGGTCCAGAACGGATGATCGTCGGCAAGTGCGAGTGGGAGAAATGCCTTCATCGCCCAAGCGGGGCTTCCCGGTCCGTTGTAATACTCGGCCATCTTGAGGTTGGGATAGCAGTAACCGATCGTGAGGATCCCCTCCGCATCGAGAATCGGCTGATCCATCCACCAGCGCAGGTGACGCAGCACCAGCCCCTTCATCACGCCCCATGAAACGGCTTCGACACCGGCGTAGGCCATGGCACCCCAGAACGCCACCATGGCGAAGCGGTAGGTGAGGCTCCGACCGAAGGGCAGTGCGCTGCCATCCTGCGCAAACCAAGCCAGGAAGTCGTTGGCAAACATGCGGGCCCGATCCTGATAGATTTCGGAGCGCCGCGGATCCTCCTCCTTCATGAGCACCGAATACAGCAGGCCATAGAAGTGCATGGCGAAAGGGATGTAGTAATCCCGCTGAAGCGTGGGACCGTCGGAATACCAACCGTCGGAGAGGGTCGAATTTTCGATTTTATCGAGCGCCGCTTCCATGACCTCGCGGCTGTAACGGGCACCGACCTTCCGCAGGCCGAGATTGACGAAGACCTGGAAGAAGAGCCAGTTGTTGGCAGGCAGGTCGCACTGGTTGATTTGGTTCAACCAGTTCACCAGGTTATCGCGTTGCCCTTGGTTCAAGGGCTCCCAAAGTTGTTCGGGCAGCATCGCCAGACCGAGACCCAGAAGGGTCATCTCGACCATGATCTGATCGCCGGAGGGAACCGGCCCCCAGTATTCCGCGTGCCCGGGGTCGGTGCCGTGGATGATCCCCTCCCGGTATTGCGGCCAAAGGTCGGTCTTGCCGCCACCAACGGTGAGGGGAATGAGACCAAACAAGGGGCGCAGCAGGGCCTCGATGCTCATGCCAACCGGGCTGTAGTGGGCAGCACTATGCCCCAAGTGCATGCCAGCGCAGCCCGGCGTAAAGTGCGACTTGAGCGGCTCGGTCAGCCGGTTGGCAAGAGCTTGCAGGTCATGCTTGGTCTTGAGTGGCAACTTCATGCGTTTTGATCATCATCAAAATGCATCCGGCTTCGTCCAGACTTTCAGATTTCTGAAGATGATGTCGGAGTCCCACATGCAGCGGATGGCCAGAGTGCCGCTGCGCATCACCGGACCGAAACCGGAAAAAGGATCGTCCACGACATCGAGCACCTGCACGCCATTGATCGCTCCGCGCAGGCGATTGCCTTCGTGGACAAATTGCAGGCGATGCCACTCTCCCACGGCGAGGCTTTCGGGAGCGTCCTGATAGGCAATCGGGTGCAGGTAGGGATTCTTGACCAGCACATGCGAGGCGGTGTCGTT
>JBILWM010000190.1:0-2536 GCA_044369905.1 Terrimicrobiaceae bacterium
TGAGCCAGCGCACTTTTTCCTCACCTACTTCATGTCCCTGAACTTTGATCGGCCATTGCATGGCCCCTCTTTGCTCTCAAATCGGATTGTAGTCCAGCTTTTTTTGCAACTATCGGAGATGCGCCCCCGCGCAGGTTGGCGTTGCTTTTGCCTGCGGCGTTTGGCTAACTCGTGACCAACAAACTATGACAGCGCATCACGATATGCCGCTTCCCTCCATCGACAGGAATCCGCAGCCCCGCACCGCATGATCGGCCTCATTGCCCATGCTGAAAAAAACGACTCCGCCGTTGTCGTGCGGGAGATGGTCGCCGAACTGGATCGCAACGCGCTGCCATTCCTTCTTCACAAAAACACCGCCCCGCTTGCGGGTTTGTCCTCGGACTTGGACGAGACCGCCTTGGCTGAAAAATGCGACCTCCTCGTGGTCATCGGCGGCGATGGCACGATCCTGCGCGTTGTCCAACGAATCAAATCCAAGTTGCCAATTGTTTTCGGGATCAATATCGGCACGCTTGGTTTTCTGACCTGCCTAGGATCCAGCGAAATCCGACGTGCCGTCGAGTGCATTGCCAAGGCCGACTACGCCCTCAGCCGCCGCGCGCTGCTCAAGGCGGTTCTCACCCACGCATCAGGCGAGTCCAGCACGCTCTTCGCCTTGAACGATGTGGTGGTGAGCCGAGGCGAACGCTCGCAACTCGTGCAAATGCGCGTCTCGCTCAGCGGAATCCCCCTCACCGACTACAACGCGGACGGCCTCATCGTTGCCACGCCCACAGGCTCCACCGCCTACTCGCTCTCGGCCGGTGGCCCGATTCTCATGCCAGACTCCGGAGGATTCGTGATCACTCCTATCTGCCCCCATGTTCTCACAAACCGCTCCGTGGTGATCAGTGACCAGTCGGTTGTTGAAATTCAGGTCGCCAAGCCCGGACAGGTCGCTTTTGTTTCCGTCGATGCGCAAAGCTGGTTCAAGTTGTCCGGCGGCGACTCCCTGCGGCTGGAAAAAAGCGAACGCATCCTCCCTCTGGCAATGCTTCCCGAGAGGCCATTCACCGAAGTCCTCCGCCGCAAACTCAAATGGACAGGTAGCAACATATGATCTCCATCCGCCAAATACTCCAGCCCGGCCATGTGAACCTCGCCCTCTCCTCCAGCGAAACAGGAACGACCGTCGGAGAAGTCCTGGCCTCGCTCAGCGGGGATATACGCATCCTTCAATGGAACGCCCTCAAGGACGCGATCCTGCAACGCAACGCGCCGGCGATCAATGCGGCCAGTTGCGGAATCATCATCGCCCACGGGCGAACGGACGCCGTTGGCTCACTGGTCATGGCCGTCGGCCGTTCGAACGAGGGATTCCCCTCCAAGGACACCAAAGAAAATGTCCGGCTCGTTTTTGTGGCCGGCATCCCCTCGGCTCTGAACAACGAATATCTCCGTGTCGTGGGCACCATAGCCAGACTTTGCAGCAAACAGGAGCTTGTCGAAAAACTCCTGACAGCGCCCAACCCAGCTGAGTTCATTGAAATCCTCTGCTCGGGCGAAAGCTTGTTGTAACCTCACGCGTGGGGCGCTCCAGCGTGACCATCCAACGGTTCAGCGATTCAATGGAGCACCAAGCACGACTCGGAATCCAAAGCTGGAATAACGGGTGTCAGGCTGCCCCAGATCGTTGCGGAAAGAGGATTTCATGCGGTCCTGGTAGCCATTGAACCATGAAGCCCCGCGCAAGACGCGGCAATCTTGGGAACGATCGATAAAATCGTGGCACCATTCCCAGACATTCCCACCGAGGTCATAAATTCCAAAGGCGTTCGGAGCAAAGCTGCCAACCGGCGAGGTGAACTCGTATTCGTCGATGCCGAGTTCTTGCGAGTAGTTGCCTGCGCCTTTGGGTGGCGGCCAAGTTGCACCCCACGGATAACCGTCGAGTTCCCCGCTGCGCTGGTCAGGGCGGGTTCCCTGCTCGTGGGGCAGGCCTACCGCCGCGCTCCATTCGAGATCGCTCGGCAGTCGGAAGATCATTCCCTCGGGAAGACGCCCGGCCGCCCGCTCCTTCTCAGTAAGCCATTCACAAAAACCGACCGCATCCTTCCATGTCACACTCACCACAGGATGCTCGGAACCGGAGCCTGAACACTGATTGTGAATCTCCACGCTTTTTTCAGATGCATAAGCCTCAAAATCCCTAAACCGAGTTGGCCAAATGCAAAATAGTGTCGAAAATCTCGGCACAGGCACAAAGGGCATTCCCAGGCTGTTGATAAAAGGTGAATCTGCCGAAGTGGAGGGAAGTGGTGATGACTGGCTCATGAAATGGATTGGACTATCGGGGCTGAAAATAAGCGCTGCCCCGGTCCAATGGCGATGTTTTTTTCAGCCATCGCGAGCCGCGAAGAGTTGCGGCTGGGCGCATCTCCGATAGTTGCAAAAAATCAGTTCCACAGGAACTCCAGGGTGTCGTTTTTGAGCGCGACGTCGATGGCGAGCATGTGAGCCAGACCACGAGGAGACCAAAACTGGCCGCGACGTT
>JBILWM010000102.1:0-9330 GCA_044369905.1 Terrimicrobiaceae bacterium
AAAAATGAGCCCGGGCAGCTGGCAAGATGGCAACGAAGCGCGAAAAACGTGTAGCAACCGATCCAAAGAGGATAATTTTGTGTCACGCTCGGCTTGCAAGCCGATTTGGTGATTTATTCGGGCTAGGTCAGGGACGGAAAGCAGGTGGATTTCCTCTCCATTCGATTCGGTAATCGTCGTTCTTCTGCTCCAAAGCACGGAGAAATCCGGCAAGTCGCGGAGCTTTGTCATGACATCCACCCGGAGGCCTTCCACTCCGGCCGCCTTGCAACGGTAGTGGACGGCGTGCCCTCGATCCAAGACGCGCGGGTCGAAGCGAGGAATGGCTATCCTGACGGTATTCAGATCGCCAAGCGCGGCATGCAGACCTTCAAAATTCTCCTCCTTCGCGAGGATCAAAAAGTCGACATCTTTGCTAAACTGGGCTGCGCCGTAGAACACGCAGGCCTGGCCGCCCATAAGCAGCGCCTGAACCTGATGTTTCTGGATCGTAGAAAGGACTTGTCGGATCGGGGTCGGGATCAAGGCTACCTCCCATGGCTAAATAGTTGGCGAAGATTTTCTCGCTTTCCCGGAAGCGCTCCAGCGGGGTGAGCTTTGCCCACTCCTGCCACTCTTCAGGCCAGTCTTCGAATTTCATCGCAAGGGCACAATAATGCAGGTGGGGGTGTTGTCGAGTGCTGGCTGTTTGCTCGGGCGGGGGCGCATTACAATTATGCACATTGCTGAAGTTACGAAAATTTAACACAAAACGTATTCTCCAACCGGCGTCTACCGGCAGGCTCCCGCTGCCATGAAACACCTCTCCTGCTTGCCACACAAAGCCATTGCCTGTGCAGCGGCATTTGTCATCACCTCCGCAACGGGCGCATTTGCCGCCGATCAAGAAACCACAACCTCACACTACCTAAGCTGGCATCCCTTGCTGCTCAAAGGGCCCGTCGAAATCAAAGACGGGCAAATTCTTTCCGGCACCTCTGGAACCATTGGTGGAGAGCGCATGCCAGCACCGGATGACGACCGCTCGAAGCCGTTCAACGATTGGTGGAATGGCAAATACATGCTCGGCGGCGGCGGCAATTTCGGCTTTGACCTGCGCCGGAAACTGGCGACGGAGGGCGTTTCCTTCAACGGCAACTACCAAGGCGCGTTCTTCGGCGTCGTTGATAGCGAAAAAGGCGCGCGCGGATTTTGGGATCAACAGATCAACTTCGGCAACGAGATCAATTTCGGAAAGCTCCTGAAAAACGAAAACCTCGAAGGCGTGTTGGCATTCTCGAGCTTCCGCTACCGCGACTCGACCAAGGATTCGAACCCCAATAATTTCGTTGAGGCGCAGTCCATGTTCAACCCGTCAAACTGGCAATCCGGCACGCAATTCCGCGTTTTGTCCTTCGGCGCGGAGATCGGCACCAAGGGCATTCTGCCTATCAAAGACATGGTGGTCTTCCGTGGAGGTTGGCTCCAGCCACAGAAGGAATTCGTCGACCAGCCTCTCTCGAAGCTGTTCCTCAACAATGCCGTGAACAGCGCCAAAGGCATAGGCGGAAACATTCCTTTCTCATCCAGCTTCTCCACATGGGGCGGCACGCTGAAAGTTCAACTGCACGAATCCGTCTATGTGAAAAATGGTCTCTTCATGTCATTCCCGCAGGCCACCGCCTCGACGAACCACGGCCTTGCCTATCAAGGATACGGCCCCGCCACAAACCAGAACGGCCTCTTCTACATGGGTGAAACAGGCTACACCCCAAGTATTGGCGAAGCCAAAATGCCCGGCAAATACGCGTTCGGTGGCTACTTTTACGGCACACCTGCCAACAAGACGCGCTCATGGAATGGCACGAACGACGCCGGCCAATACGGCTTCTATTTCCAAGCCGACCAGATGCTCTACCGCGAACCTTCTGCTGAAGAGGCTCCCGCTCCTCGGGGTGACGGCAAATCCGTTGCGAGTGGAAAATCTTTCAAATCAAACGTGCAGCCATCCGCCCCGAAGCTCTCCAAGCAAGGCCTGAGCACCTTCAACCTCCTCACCTTCGCTCCCGGATATGCGGTCAAAAATATTTATCCCTTCTACTTCCAGAGCGGACTCGTTTACACCGGTCTCATCCCGCACCGTGACGAGGACTTGATCATGATCTCGCTCGGCTACGGGGCCTATCAAGGCGATGTCAGCCCGACGGTGGACGGCTACACGGCCGTGATCGAAGGCGGATATCGTTTCCAGATCAACGGCTGGTCCTACATCCAACCCTTTGCTCAATACTTCAGCCATCCTAATGGAACCGGATCCGCCGCCGTGCAAAATGCGGCCGTGCTCGGTTTCACAGCTGGCCTGGTTTTTTAATCAGCGCGCTTAATCCTCATCCTCGTCGGCCTCGCCTTTTTTGTAGGTGAGGCCGCGGAGTTTACCTTCGATGAAGGCGTCGATGTCGCCATCCATCACGGCTTGGATGTCGCCGGTTTTCACGCCGGTGCGGAGGTCTTTGACCATCTGATAGGGTTGGAAGACATAGCTGCGGATTTGATTTCCCCAGGCGACATCGCCTTTCTCCCCGTATTGGCGGTCCACCTCGGCGCGTTTTTTGTCGCTTTCGATTTGGAAAAGTTTCGCCTTGAGGAGTTGGAGGGCGAGTTCGCGGTTCCGGCCCTGGCTGCGCTCGGCTTGGCAGGCCACGACGATGCCGGAGGGAATGTGCGTGAGGCGCACGGCGGTTTCGACCTTGTTCACATTCTGCCCGCCCTTGCCGCCGGCGCGGAACGTGTCGAGCTTGATGTCCGCCTCGTTGACTTCGACCGGCACATCTTCGATTTCTGGCACGGCATCGACTCCCGCGAAGGAAGTGTGGCGGCGCTTGTTTGAGTCGAAGGGCGAGATGCGCACGAGGCGGTGGACTCCGCGCTCGGTCTGCAGGTAGCCGTAGGCGTTTTCACCTGTGACGCGCAGCGTGGCGGATTTGATGCCCGCCTCGTCTCCGAGTTGGATATCTGTGATGGCGCACTCAAGCCCGTGGCGTTCCATCCAGCGCTGATACATGCGCAGCAGCATGTCCGCCCAATCGCAAGACTCGGTGCCGCCTGCTCCCGCATTGATGGAAAGGAAGGCAGGGCAGTTGTCGTATGGGCCGGAGAGCAGGGCCGTGATCTCGAATTTATCGAGGTCTTTTTGAATCGCGGAAAATTCCGCCATCACCTCGGCGGCAGCGGCGGCTTGATTCTCCGGCGGCTCTTCCATTGCGAGTTCACGCAGCACATCGAGATCGGCGGCTCGCGACTCCAGCGCCTGCATGGGTTGAATCTTCGAGCGCAGCGAGGATACCTCGGCGACATCGCGCTGGGCGCGTTCGCGATTGTCCCAGAAATCCGGCTCGGCCATGCGTGCCTCGATTTCAGAGAGTTTTTGGGTCAGGGCCGACAAGTCAAAGAAACCTCCGCAACGAGGCCAAGCGGCCTTTGATCGCGGAGGTGTCCAAATTCTGAAGTTCTTCGTTCATTGAGCCGAAGACCCTACAACCGCATGCTGCCGCTTTAAACTTAATTCTCGAAACAACGACGCGGGCGGCAATCAGTTCGTGCCCGTTTTCTGAGTTGTGGGCGCCGACGAATCCAAGCGGTAAATCGTCTCGCCTTCTTTCATGACCCCGATCCGGTCACGGGCGATGATTTCGACATATTCGCTGTCGGTTTTGAGGAGATGCACCTCCCGCTCGCGGCGCGCTTTGGTGAGTTGCTCGTCGGCGAGGGTGTTTTTTTCCTCGGCGAGTTGATTGGAGAGCGAACGGTGGCGGAGGATTTCCGGATAGAAAGCGGCGACAGCCACGGCTGCGAATCCTGCAATGATGAGGGCAATCATCATGCGGTTGGCCTTGTGCCAAACCTCGGGGTTCTTGCGACGTTTTGATCGGAGCGGCTGCACAGGTCTCCTATAGTCAATTCTCGGATAAATTCCAACCACGACTTTCGCGCTCACTTTTTGGCGGTGTCCCCGAGGCCGAGAAATTTGATGAAGGGCAGAAAAGCAGCACCGAGGAGCGCGACCACGGCCTGCGCTCCAAATCCACCCAGCGAGATGAGCGTCGCCGTGGCCGAGGGCGTTCCAAAAAAAGTTCCGAGAAGGACATTGAACAACGCCTCGCGCAGCCCGAGGCCGTAGAGCGCCACCGGCAACATCGTAAGCGTGTCCACAATCGGCATGATCGAAAAAAGACTTCCGATTCCGAGTGACGAGCCAAACGCCTTGGCGCTGAAATAATATCCCAGAAAGTGCGCCGCCAGCGCGGCCACGGCGAGCGCGCAACCGGTCAGCACCGCTCCCGGCCGTTGTGCCATTTGCTGAAAAATTGCACCCGATTCCAAAAGGTGCGGGCTGAAACGCGGATGCCGCCGCTTCACAAAATCCCGCAACGAGGGAATCGTCGTCATCCACCACAGACCGAGAAGGAGAATGGCGCCACCGAGGAGGGAAGCCGCCGAGAGCACAATGCCGCGCCCAAGTTCGCCCGCCAGAAATGTTTGGTGGTTCCACGCAAGCGTCCCCGCCATGAAGAGCACCAGCGCGGCCAGTCCGCACAAGCGGTCGGCAAGAACCGAGAAGGCGGACGCCATTTTTTTGTCCGGGAAGAGACGCATCAAATACAACGTTCGCACCGCATCACCTCCCGCGGAGCCGGGCAGGCCAAGGGAGTAGAAAAGTCCAACCGCCGAGAAGGCCACCGCGTCGCGCCAGCGCACTTGCAAGCCGAAAGCCCTCAGGATCACCCACCATCTCGTTGCGCAGAGGATCTCGCTCAGGGCCGCCGCGCAGGCCGCACCAACGAGCCAGGCGAAATCCGCCGCCGCCAAGGCCCGCGCGGCATTCTCTCTCAAGGAGGCATCCCCAAAAAGCTTCGCAAAAATGAAAAGGGTGACCGCCGCTTGCAGAGTCGGAAGGAGATATTTTTTCATGAGCGGCGCGCGGCGATGTCTTATCACACCGCATGCGGCGCGGCATCCGAAAGATTTGTCCGCACGGATTCGCTTGCGCATCCAGCCTGCGATGGCCAGAAGTTTCGCATGCGACAGATTCTGACAGCCTTCGCCGCCGTGTTTTTTCTCGCCAGCCTGCACGCCGAGCTTCCGCCTTCGGCCTACGAGCAGATGCAGGCCGCAGCGCCGGAGTATTTGACCGTCGAAATTCTGCGTGTCGATATCAAGCCCGGCGCCGAGACGGGGCAGCAGGATATCGAAGTGACCGCACGCATCCTCAAGGTTCACCGAACCGCTTCCAATCTTCAACCCGGCGGCATGCTGAATATTCTCTACAGCCTCTCGACGCGTCCACCGGGCTTCGTTGGCCCCGGCCAAGTCACACTCCCCGTCGAGGGCGACAAGACCGTGGCTTATCTTAAGAACGGCGAGAAGCCCGATGAATTCGTCCCGGCCGCAGGCACCATGACATTCCGCAACTTTTGATCTCTTCGTTGAATGGACGCCGATGAAATCCTGCTCGCGGTCGATCCCTCCCTGCGCGGAACTGGCTTTGCCGTGCTCCAGCGCTCGGCCGGCAAGGTTCGGTGTTTGCATTTCGATGTCATAAAAAATTCCCCGAAGCTCACGATTTCCGGTTGCTTGTTGGAAATCCACACGCGCCTCACGGATGCCATGGCGCGCTTCCAGCCCATAGCCATGGCGGTCGAGAGCGTGATCTATGTGCAGAGCTTCCCGACGGCGATCACGCTGGGATCCGCCCGTGGAGCGGTTTTGCTGGCTGCCGCGCAGCGCGGATTGCCCATTCACGAATACGCGCCTCGCCGCGTTAAACAAGCTGTAGTGGGCACCGGCGCCGCGCAAAAAACACAAGTCGCCTTCATGGTTCGCACACTGCTCGGCCTCACAGTCACACCGCCTCCGGATGCGGCGGACGCCATAGCGGTGGGCTTCACCCATTTTCAAACCACCAAATTCCCGGCACCCGCCGCACTTCGCCGCCGATGAAAATCCTCCTTCCCGGTCGACTCACCTTTGAGGCCGCGCTTGCCCTCCAGGAGCGGCTCGTCGGACAGGTGCAAAACGGTGAAGCGGACGAAACGCTCATCCTTCTCGAGCACGAGCCTGTCTACACCATCGGCCGCACGCGCGACCGCACGAGTTTGCGCGAGGGGCTCCCGCACGCCGTCTTCGAGACCAATCGCGGCGGCCAGGCCACCTACCACGGCCCCGGTCAGCTCACCGGCTATCCCATCCTCGATCTCAACAATCGTGGACGCGACCTGCACCTCTACCTCCGCTTTCTCGAAGAATTTCTCATCCACTTTTCCGCAGGCTTTGGCGTCACGGCCCAACGCCGCGAGGGCCTCACCGGCGTGTGGGTCGGGGAACGAAAACTCGCCTCCCTCGGCGTCGGCGTCCGCAAATGGATTTCCATGCACGGCTTCGCCATCAATATCCTCGCCAGCTCCACCGCCGCCTTCGCAAGCATCACCCCCTGCGGCCTCGCGGGCGTGGAAATGACAAGCCTCGAGTGCGAGAGCGGAGAGCAGATCGACTTCGATGCCGCTCTGCAAGCGGCTGCGCGGCTCTTTGAAGAAATGCTCCCGCAACTCGGAGAGACGCACGCAGCCTGAGAATTTGCCGAATCTTCAGACCCTATAAAAGTTGCAGGCCGCCGCGACGAGTGTCACGACGGCCTGCTGTTCCCCCCAGAACAATTTCAAAGTCTCACATTCTCCCGGCACGCACAAGGAGTTTTTTTATTTTTTTTCGAGGCCCTGTCCGCCCGAAAAAACCTGGCGCGATCAACCATCGCCCAGCTCGACATTCCAATACGCGATGTCGAGGAAGTGACGCCAACTCTCGTGCGGGTGACTCGATACCGAGATGTTCACGAACGGCCTCCAGCGCGGGCGCTTGGGCTTTCGGATCAGGGACATTCCTGCCTCGTGAGGCAGCCGGTTTCCCTTGCGTGAATTGCAGGGAATGCAGGAGCAAACGATGTTCTCCCAATTCGTCTGCCCGCCGCGATCCCTCGGCATGATGTGGTCCAAGTTCAGCATCTCGCGAGGGAAAACCTTGTTACAATACTGACAAGTATTGTTGTCCCTCTCAAAAACATTGTGGCGTGTGAACTTCACTTCCTTCTTAGGCAAACGCTCGAAGAGCAGCAGCACGATGACTCGCGGCACCCGAATGCGCATCGAAACCGTTTTCGCCATATCCGGGTCCGGATTTGTCCGCGAAAAATCCTGCCAACTCTTGAAATCATGGGTCAAAAAACCCTGACCGCCCTCTGCGGAAACCACCTGCGCGTGACCTTGGTAAAGCAAAGTGAACGCGCGGCGGGCACTGCATGTATTCACCGCCTGCCAGAGGCGGTTGAGAACCAAAACGGGTGTATCGAGAACCGATTGCATAAAGGTGTTGGAGTCGGCAACGGACATCCATCCCCTTCAGACGGAAATCCCCGCTGACTCGCGCAGAATTAAGTTCCCATTCATAAATTGTCAAATGATTTCCTTGAAAATTTTCTCCAGATCATTCCGCACATCGCGATTGCGCACATGAAACGCAAGCAACTGAAAATAAATGGATAATTCTGAAACACAAAATTCTTGTCGCTGTAAGTGCCCCGCTCGCCACCTTCCCATTCCAATAAAATGATTTCGCCATCTCCCCGGCGTCAATAGAGACGCCGCGCGTCAGCGAGCTGTCCTTGGGAGGGTCGACCTCCGGCTTGACCCTAATACCAACTCGGAAACTACCGACACACTCCCAGAAATCCCCCCGCCAAAAATCGCCCGGACCACGCCCTGCCAATTTGGAATGCATCATTCTGTCAACTCTGTTCACGGAATTACTCCGCTCCCCCGGGCAAACTTCTTCTGTCTTTCTCCGCTACGCTCCGATTTTGCCCAACCCCCACCCCTCCGCATTTTCGCAAAAACCGCGATTCTGCCGCCTGCCCCACCCCTCCGCTATCACCACCCTCTTTTCTAATAAAAACGCGTTTAACGCCATTTTAGAGCTCTGTTTTTTAAGCCCATTTCAAAAAAATCGGCCACACCAAAGATCCACTTCTGACTAATTGTTCCACATGGAACAATTCCAGCAAATAATCCGATCCCCCGAGTTCAGTGGCTTCCAAGCGCCTTGAAAAGTTCCGCCGCCTTTTCGAGTCAGGTGACATGGACCTTTTCATCAAGCGGGTAGCTTGCGGAGCCATCATTATGAAACAAAACGACGGAGTGGCAGAGATTGTGGCCATCCAAAAAATCAGCACTCCAGTATAACCTGAAAACTCCACACCTCCGTGCTCTCCGTGTCCTTTGACTCGCTCGCCCCCGCTCAGCTCGCCCTCCGGGCCAACCTTCGGTTGCTCTATCTCAAAGGCCCCGCCCTTTCGATTGTGGTTAATTCTTCTCGATTCGGTCTACTTCATGCCAGCAATCTGCCGCTTGGCTTCATAGAGCGCGATGCCGACCGATGTCGCCAGATTCAGGCTCCGCGCGTCGGGTTGCATGGGAATCGTTAAACAGGCCTCCGCATTTTCCCGTAATAGCGACTCGGGCAAGCCGCGCGATTCCCTTCCGAAAACCAAGAAATCCCCGTCTTGGAATGCTTCATCCCAATACACCTTCGATGCCTTTGTGGTGAAATAGAAGTATCGCTCCGACGGCTCAGAAGCTTGGAGTTCCGCTAGGGATGCCCAGCGTTTCACATCGCAGAGGTGCCAGTAATCCATCCCCGCGCGGCGAAGCGCTTTTTCATCCAGCGAGAATCCCAGCGGCTCTACCAGATGCAATCGCGCGCCTGCCGCGAGGCACAAACGCGCAATATTTCCCGTATTCGGTGGAATCTCCGGCTCGACAAGAACGACATGAAGCATGTTCTCACTCTACTCAGACTCGGTGTCAGCCGCAATTCCATTCCGCGTATTGTTCCACGCGGAACATGGGTGGCGGGCCGAGGAGACCTCGGCATTTACTGCATGAATTTCCTCGATTCGACGACCATGAGCCATTATATGAAGATGCATTCCATGCAACAGCGCGTATTGCTTGTCCCTGATGAAGGTCTCTACTTAGCCTTTCGTCTGCCCCCCATTCTGCGAGAGGCAGGCTACGGGATCGATGCGCTTTGCGTGGCGGGTGATAGCATCCGACACAGCCGTTACCTCGAGAATGTCACGACACACAAGTCGATCGAGGAGCAAATCGACTACCTGCCAGAGCCATTTCACCTGATTTGGGTATGAACTTTTAAACCTCGCTTATGCGGCAGGATTTTTTCCCAGCTCTTTTTGGGATGGCGTGCCGGGGTGCGTGGAGGAGTTGCATCCGGCGCCAAGGTGTT
>JBILWM010000104.1:0-9136 GCA_044369905.1 Terrimicrobiaceae bacterium
CCAGCGCACTTTTTCCTCACCTACTTCACGTCCCTGAACTTTGATCGGCCATTGCATGGCCCCTCTTTGCTCTCAAATCGGATTGTAGTCCAGCTTTTTTTGCAACTATCGGAGATGCGCCCCCAGACTGTCCTGCTTGAGAATTTCCCCTGCTGATAATAACGATGCTGTAGATGTCATAGCCTCCAGACTACGACACCTCCACTACCTACGGTAGGTGGTGCTCGGCGCAACGCTTACACATCTCCACTACCTACCTCCGCGCAACGCTTGCGGCGCTTATAGAGACGCCGCTACAAGGGACCGTGCGGCAGCGCGCTTCGTGCAAATTGGGAGGGTTCATCGTCCTCGCATGACCCATTTTTCAGCCGCGAAGCGGCGTCCGAAGGGAGCATGTCCGTCTCGGTCGTGCACGCGCAAGGCGTGGCTTGGGCCCTCTTCACCCCATGGAGAGGATTTTCGGTTTGCCGAATTTCTCCGGCCACGGAAGCACGGTGGGAATGCCGGGATAGATGTCGAAAAAGTTGTCGGCCAGGGGTTGTTCTCCATCGAGGTCAAGGCAGACGCGCCAGGCGAAGGTGTCGCTGGTGAAGACAGCTTTGTCGCCTTTGCGGGTGATACTCACCTTGGCCTTGGGCCATTTCATTTCGCGGAAGAGCGGCAGGATGAGGCAATCGCGGGCGATCTCAGCGTCCTCGTTGGAAAGGACGGCAAAGGCCACATGCGTCTTGATGCCGAACTTGTCCCACTGCGCGGCGGGGAACTCGGCGATCACCGTGCTTGCGTTGGCGGGCAGCGTGACGGCTTTGCGTTCGTCGAGCGGGTATTTTCCACTCAATGCCATGAGGCCGAAGCGAAGAGTGGCCTTGGTTTCGTCGCCTTCGTTGATGCCGTAAATCTTCACGCTCTTTTCCTCGCGGGTCACCACGACGGTCACCGGAGCGAAGGCCCGGCGCACCGGCCAGAAGGCGGGATTGCGGCGTTGTTTCCAATCCACAATCGTCCAACTGCGCGTGCAGGGCCACATGTCGTTGAACATCCAAAAAACGGCCGCCGAGCTGTCGAACATGCGGCGGCGGAAATTTTTGATGTATTCCGAGAGGCCCACGCCCTGAAGCACGCCGCCCCAATAGACATAGTCTTCGAGAGATAGGCTGCCGATCGGCTTGCCGAGCCATTGTTCAAACATGAGGTCCGGCGCATAGGCGGGGATGTTGTCCCATGAGGTCACCGCATTGTCATGAAGCTCCCATGGAAAGGTGCCGATCTTGCCTGGCGCGTCGCCGAAGCATTCGCGAGTGGCCAAAAGATTGTTCGGCCCAAGGATGCCGCCTTCGTTCGGGAAGCGGCAAATCATGTCGCGGTATTTGCGGAAATCATTGTCGCGAAAACCAAGACTCCACGGGTGCTGGTCGCCGAGGTGGTCGGCGGTCGGGGATTCTCCGTCGGGTGAGAACGGCGAGCTGGGTTGATAATACCGGCCCGGATTCTCCTCCTTCATCAGGCGTGGCAATACGAGATGGTAGAGCGCGTAGTCGGGAAAGGCCACGCCCTGCTCGTAGTCCCACTCCCAGTTTCCTTGCTCGATCTCATTGTTGCCGCACCATGCGACGAGGCTCGGGTGGTGCGCGAGCCGACGCACCTGATGCCTTGCCTCCTGCGTGACATCGGCCAGGAACGCCTCGTCAGTCGCGGGATACTTGCCGCAGGCAAAGATGAAATCCTGCCAGACCATGACGCCCTTTTCGTCGCAGAGATCGTAGAAGTCGTCGCTCTCGTAAACCCCGCCGCCCCACACGCGCAGGAAATTGCAGTTCGCCTCCAAGGCGCGATCGATGAGCACGGCATGACGCTGGCGGTCAATACGGCTCAGGATGAGGTCCGCCGGGACATAGTTGCCGCCCTTGCAGAAGATCGGTTTGCCATTGATCTCGATGATGAAATAGCGCCCCTGCTCGGGATGTTTTTCCTGGTTCACCCGCACATGGCGGAAGCCGATCTTGCGGGTCAGGCTTCCTTCGGTTTTGCCACTCACCACGAGTTCGACCGTGGCCTCGCTGCGGTTTTGTTTTCCGTGCCCGACAGGCCACCAGAGTTTGGGATTGGCCACCGGAAGCACGGCTTCAAGCTTGTTCATGCCCGACTGAAGCAGCACCGGCACACGCACGAGGTCATTGGATTTTCCAAACTTGAGTAGCAACTCGCCGCGCGTTGGCTTGTCGCTCAAGTTCTCCGCAAAAACCCGCGCCGTGACGCTTCCCTGGCCGAGATCAGCGGAAAGGTCGGGAATCAATACCGCGCGGTCCCAGCGGATGCCCGAGCAGATTTCCAAACGCACGCCGCCGGGTATGCCGACATTGACGAGGCGCGGCGACCAATCCCACCCGAACTCGCTCTGGGTTTTGCGCAGCCAGTTTGATTTCGTCTGGCGGTGGTTGAGGCGCAGTCCATAGCCCTCGGACGAGCGCGTCATCGCGTGGTAAATGCCGCTCTCTATCTCGACCACGAGTTCATTTTCACCATTCCGCAGCGCGCTGGTGGCCTCCACCCGGCAGGGATGGAAGGCGTTGGCATGCGAGCCGATCTGCACGCCGTTGAAATAAATCTTGGCCGCCAGATCCAGCGTTTCAAAAAACAGCCAGGCGCGTTCGCCTTTGCGCAAAGGAGGCAACTTGAATGTGCGACGGTAATACCAAACCGTTTCCTCCACCCAGCGGCAGGCGAGCACATTTGTGCCAATGCCCGGATCGGGAATCACACCATGTTCCAGCAGCGTCTCATGCACGCTGCCCGGCACAGAGGCGCTCCACGCGCGACTCCAATTCACATCGCCCGCCAGCACCCGCTTGGGTCGCTCACCGCGCTCGCCGTCGTTCCATCGAAGTTGCCAGGTGCCATTGAGGTCGATTGATTGATTCATGAATTGTTGTGTGAGTCAGGTGATGATGGTGGCTTGTGCTACCGACCTTCACCCCTTTTGCAAGGCAAAGCGAAGCGACATCCCCGCCTTGAGATCAGATGGAGTGAACACAATGCGCCGAAGCATTTTGTCCTCCGGGGCGCAGGGCGAGTCGACTTCGTGCAACTCGACCGCGAAGCTTCCGGGTTGCTTGCTTTTGAGGATCATTCCCTCCATGGTGCCAATGCGCACGCCATCGCCTTCCGCTTCGCAGGGAAGGTAGGTGGTGAACACTTCCTGGAGCGCGCCGGGTGATTCGGAAAACTCAAACTCGTCGGCGATTTCCAAATCACCATGGGCGCTGAGCGTGAGCTTTCGCTCGAACCGCGTGAGCGTCGGGTCCGGATAGGCACGACTCAGGTCGATGCGCAGTGATTTCGATCCATCGGGCGACGCAGGATCGACGGCAAGTCCTGCTCGATACTGGGAGCCCTCCTGCTGGAGATGGCCATTGATGACCGGCACCGGGTGGCCCTGCGAACCGCAGAGGAGATTGTCATAGCGGTTCGGGCCAAAGGTCTCGGCCGTGTAAACTGGCATGCCGGGATCGGTGATCCATGCGCGGCCGTCGCGGTAATAAACGAAACTGCCCAGGTCGTTGTGATTGTGCGAAGCCGCATTGTGCAGGGCGGTGGCGGCGAGTTGCACCCGGGAGCCGTCCGCACGGGTTGTGGCCACCTTGGCAAATCCCAGCGAGGGAAGATGCGTGTCGGCGATCGGACTTGGCTTGCGCTGGGCTGATCCGAACCATGCCGGAGAATCCACCGCGAGCAGTAGATCGCGCCAGTTCTGTAGCTGTGGACGCCCGTCGGGGCCTTTGTCGCAGAAATCAAACAACTGCGGCAAGGGCAGGAATGCGTTCACCATGAGCGCCGACGAGGCGCTCATGAAGCCACCGCCTGAGTCAGAGAAGAGGCAGGATTCCTTTCCTTCCAGCCAGACCGCCAGCGGGTATCGGGCGATGCGTTGAGCAAGCTCCGAGTCCATCAGATTCAACAGTCCACCGCTCACCTCGCGCAGCAAGATGGCAGCCTCGAGGAAATGTCCGAAGCCGTAATTCCAATACATCGGGCCCTCGGCACAGCCTCCATCCTCGCTGAATCCGGTCATACCGAATTCCATCATGTGCGTGCAGAGCACGAGCAGGGAGGCCAGCGGGCGTGGCTCCTTCATGCGGTGGAGCGCCGTCTGGATCACATTGGAAAAACAGACATGGTTCCAATTGTTTCTTCGGAACATCCAGATCGGCAGGTTGCGCCAATCGAGGGCTGCATTCAGGGATCGCTCCTCGATGCGTTGGCCGACGCGCCGGACCACCTGCGGGTCGAGGCGGTCGCCGACAGCGAGCAACAACTCGGAGAGCACCGCACCGCAGGTTGTTGAGGTGAGATCCGCACCATGCAGCTTTGCGCTTTCCTGCGGCATCCAGAACTCAAAGTCGCAGAAGGCCCAGAGGATTTCTTCCAATCGAACTGCATCCGCCGATGGATGATCCAGCCAGAGCGCGAGGGCCTCATCCTGAACACGCCCAAGGGCATTGTTGATGATCTCCCCGTCGCGCCATTTACCGGTGCGGTGATATTCGCGGATGGCGCTCCAGTCGAGGCGCTTGATCGGATATGGCTGGGGAGTGGAAGCATGGCCATAGGCATAACCCGCTCCCTGCCCGGCAAGCCGCTCCGCCAAGCGCTCGAAAAGTCCGTTCTCGCGCGCCAGTGCGTTGGCCTTTGCGCGTTTGGAGGCATTGGTCAGGCCCGGCCATGGCGAAGGCGCGGCGGTCTTGCGCAGCGCCTCCTCGAGTTGGAGAGCCGGTTCAAAATGGTCGAGCGCTTTGCAGAGTGGAGTCATGGAATTGGAAGTCTAAAAGAGCCCCGGGCACTCACGCCGATTGCGCTGGTCCGCGGCGTGGTGGCGGGGCGAGTGTCTTTCACGGTCGAGACGACCGTGCTCCCCTCTTTCGCGCGGCGGCGCGATTCGTATCTTGGGAGGGGCATCGTCCTCGCATGCCCCAAACTTCAGCCGCAAAGCGGCCTCCGAGGGGAGCATGACCGTCTCGGTCGTCCAGGCGGCAAGCGTGGCTTGGGCCTTTTTTGCGGGAAGGTGTCTGGCTTTCATTCCATACCTTCCGTGTTTGAAATTTGGGTCAGGCCGGAGGCTGACCCTCCCTTTGGTATTCACCTGCGAGGCCGCGTGAATTTTGTGCAAGAGGTATTACTTTCCTGAGAGCGCTTGATCAGACTCTGCTTTGACTTCGGCGGCGGTGAGTGGGGCTTCGAAGATTTTCACTTCGTCCATGAGACCGCCGAAGGCTGGGCATTCGGAGTGCCTCCATCCAGCAATGGTGGCGTGGTTGCCGATGACCAATGCCGTGTCGGCCAACTTGACGGGTGCGACGAAGGGCTTGCTGGCCACTTCCTCGCCATTCAGGTAGAGGCGGATGTTGGTGCCATCGACCACACCGGCGACATGCACCCACGCATTGGGGGCCACGCTGTTCGCGGCAGAAGCCACTCCGACAAAGGCTCCGCTGTTGTCCACTGCTTTGAAGACGGCCTTGCCATATGTGCAAAACAAGATCCAGCCGCCTTTGGGATTGGGGGTATCCTCGGCGCAGGAGAGATGTTTGCGAGGGAGTTGATGTTCTTTAATTTCACCCAAGCCGAGACGGTCAATCCATTCGCGAGGTTGAATTTTCCGGGTGCTGCCACATTAAGGAATCCCTGTTGTTTGGATTCGAGCAACAAGGCATTGCCCTTTACTCCATCTCCAGTTTCAGGCGTGAAATCGGGCAGGATTTCGCCGGTTTTTCTGTCGGGCTTGCCTGTCAGATCGGGAACTTTGGCATTGTGAACGCCGGTTTTGTCCAGAAGAAGACCGTCGTTGATGGCGTCCATCGTCCAATAGGCGGAGGGTTTCGGTGCTGCTTGGGCTTGGCCTATGGGGTTGGCGGCAATGAGGAGAGTCGCCGTGAGGGCGAGGTAGGATGTGGTTGGTTTTTTCATGTTATGGATTCTGTGGTTGGTTTTTTAGTAGGCTTCGATTTCCCAGATGCGGGTGGTTTTGATTCCCTCACGCAGACGGGAAATATTGATCCGGATCCTGGTGACTTCGGTCGGCTCAAAGGTGAGCTCGATCGGGTTGGTGGTGGCAGCCTTCACTGAGGCAAGGCTGCGCCACTCGGATTTTGCGTCATTGCCCGTGGCGACCAAGACTTCGCAGTCGGCTATGGCATCGCTGTAAATCACCACGCGGCCGATTTTCTGCGGCTTAGGCCAGAAGAGTTCGACCCAGTCCGCGCCTTCGAAGGGCTTGGCTCTCCAGCCGCGTCCATCGCGCACACCATCGACCATCCAGACGGGAGTTGGTTGGTATAGCCCCTGCGAGGAAGAGCGGATCATCACGCCAGAATCTTCAAAGGCGAGGTTACCGGGTTGTTTGAGAGCGGCATTGCCTTCGTCGATTTTTTTCTGAACCGAGGCGAGCGTTTCGGATTTCGCCAAGGCGGCATCGGTGACATAGACATGCGTGCCATAGTAATCGAATCGATCGGTAAAGGCGCCATCCGCACCCACCTTCACAGTGCGGTCCTCACCGAGCACGATGAGTTCGCGACCCGCGAGCGCGGGCACCTTGAAAGCCACCTCCTGCGCCTTGGTCGAGGCATTGGTGGCAAAGAGGGCTTTTTGCCCGTTGGCCGTGCGCAGCGCCGCGCGCACCATCGACTTCTCCGGGGCCGTGAATTCCACACCGCCTTCCGCGGGGGCCAGCACATAGCTTTTCAGCGCGTTAAGCTCTCGGGCGAGGTAGGCATTGCCGATCACCGAGTCGATCGTGTTTGGATCAACCCAATTCCAAGCCCACCATACCACACCGCGCGCTCCGGCAGCCGCCGCCTGCCAGACCATGTTGCGGGATTCGGCGAAGGTCGGTGCCCGCTCCCCTTTGCCACCGAAATCCCGGGTATCATGCGCCTGAGGCACCACCCAGGCGGTCTGACCGGGACGAATGCAGGAAGCCGCCTCGGCGACGAAGGTGCCGACTCTATCCATGGATGAGGAAACGCCACCTTGCTTAAAGAAAGGATACGGATCGGGCGCGGTGACATCACCGCCTTGGGCAAACTGGCGAATTCCCCCGAATGCATTGTTCACCACAATCGTGGGGTGCCAGGGATCCTCCTCGGAGATCAGAGCCCGGAGTTGCTCGACAGATTCTGGCAACACGCGGTGGTATTCGGGTTCATCCGCGAGATACCATGCGAGCAGTGCCGGGTGGTCCTTGAGTGCCCGCACCCGCTGGCGGACCAACTCTGCATCCTTCTCCTTGAGCGGTGCGACCGTGAGTTGCTCGGGGCGCTGGTCGTTGACCGTGGGATAAATCACCGCGTAGCCGCCGGCGGCCGCGATCTGATCAAGGCCCTCGCGCAGCTTCTCCACCGTCTGCCACGGCCCCCAGTAATGCCAGGTCACATTGCAGGCGTTTTCCTTCAACGCTGGAGCGGTCATGCTGAACCAGCCCACTGGCAACAACGGCTCACCGTTGCGCAGCATGATGCCGTTATTATCAATCCGCCATTCCACACCACTCGGTGCAGGAGCGAGTTTGCGGATGACGCGATCCAGCGATCTGGTTTCCTTGCCCGTCGCATCGCGCAGGGTTGCCTTCAGGCGATAGCGACCCTCGGCGAGTTCCGGAATTGGCAATTTGAATTCCACATTCGCAGAAACATTCGCGACCTTGGTTTCCGCCAGCGGCTTGGCGGCAGGATCCTCCGGCGAAAACGAAATCTCGACGCTTGAGCCTTCGAGTTCCTTGGCACTGAAGGCAATTCCGAGCGAACCCGAGATTTGCGAGACTTTCTGTGTGGCATAAATCGCGCTCTGATACGCCGGCTCACGCAGTGTGAGCGAGATGGGTTTGAATTCCAGATTCACTCCAAATGTGCGACGGCTGAAAACAGATTTCGCGTCCCGACGGTCGGCGACCTCGACCTCAAATTCCTGCGGTCCATTGGCCGGCAAAGGCAAAGCGATCTCGTAGGCCTTCGACTGACCGGCATCCAGCATATCCGAGGAGGGTTTCCCTTCGGTGACTTTATCGCCTTGGCGCAAGCGCGGTGTCAGCGTAATAGCGCGGATTTTTCCTGTAAGGTTTTTGACGCTCACCTTGCCTTTGACCCATGTCGCATCATTTTCCCGCACCACGCTCAAGCCGGCAGGCGGCGGCACTTCCCAACGCAGGGCATCAAAGTTCGCGCCCGGCAGGGGGAGGGCGGCGAAAAGGCTTGGCTGATGCAGCGAACCGCCCATGGGAACGAATGTCGAAAGCTGCTCGCTACCGCCCGCGCGCCGCACCCGGGCCACATTGATTCCCCAATCGCCCGCAGACGGCTTGCCAAGCTCCATGTCGGCCAGCGGAACGGCCATTTCGACAATCCATTCCCCTTCCCCAGAGGCGGTGCCCACTTGAACAGGAGCGTTCCAAGAGCTTTCGCGAACCGTGCCGGATTGGCGACCTGCCGCATCGGCCACCACGCCCTTGGAGTTGACCTGGAACTGATAGTAATCCGTGCGCTGCGAGCCCGGTGCCACAAAAAACTCCACCCCATCGTCATGGTAGAGATCATAGCTGTCACGCTTGGTCACCTTTGTCTTGAGCCCGTCGAGGTTCGGCTCCGTGGCGCGAATGGCGACATAGAGGAAGCGATCGTCATAGGCCACGGCAAATCGGGTTGGCGTCTCGGCAGGTTTGCCGGTTCCGAGTTCTGTGAACCCCTCCTGCCACTTCGCCTCTTTCCAGACAGGATCGTCGAGTTTTCCATCCAGCGCCGGAGGTTGCTCTACACGCACGGCGGAGACGGGTGCTGGTTGCGCGGCGTGAAGCGTGAAGCTGGCAGCGAGCTGCGTGAGGGTGGCTAAGATGACGAGGTGGCGTTGTTTCATGGAGTTTTTATAAATTTAGCAATTATACTTCGGTGAAAAATCGGTAGAATTATGGATGGCAGAATCATTGTTTGCCTGAGGTCGCGCAGCGGCGTCCTCGTGAGCCCCGGGATCGGATGGGCCCACGGGGATTGCGCCCCGTGAGCCTTCCACACCACCGGACATGCGGTTTTCCGCATCCGGCGGTTGAACCGGCAGTGGTCAGCATTTCTCTGCTGCCGCCTCCGCGAAGGCC
>JBILWM010000030.1:0-29249 GCA_044369905.1 Terrimicrobiaceae bacterium
GCCTTCGCGGAGGCGGCAGCAGAGAAATGCTGACCACTGCCGGTTCAACCGCCGGATGCGGAAAACCGCATGTCCGGTGGTGTGGAAGGCTCACGGGGCGCAATCCCCGTGGGCCCATCCGATCAAGCTGAACGAGCGCTTTTGGAGAGAAGCGGTGGTTACCAAGTGTAACTCACGGTGTAGGTGAGCTTGCGTTCTTCCCCGGGTTTTACGGGGATGAGGAATTGGATTTGGTGGGATTGGGGTTTGGTGAAGGGGTCGGAGTTGGCGGTGATTTTCCAGTTGGTGGAGCGGTAGAGGTGTTCGATGACGCGGATGGTGACGGGGTCTTTTTTGCGGTTGCGGAGGGTGATTTCGAAGGTTTCCGTGGCGGAGTTGTTGGCGGTGTCGATGCGGAAGTCGGTGCGTTTTCTTTCGCCGATGAGGTCGAAGGCATCGCCGGTGTGGATTTTTATGAGTTCATCGGCGGGAGTGTGGTCGAGCTCGTTTTCTCCGGTGAATTCGAGGGTGTCTCCATCGGCGCGGTAGAAGCGGATGCGGCCTTTGGGGAGGGGGATGCCGAGGTTGTTTTGCTTGGTGTTTTTGAATTCGCGGGTGATGGCGATTTTTGTGGAGCTTTGGGTTCCGAATTCTTCGTTGGCGCGGCGGAAGGCGGGGTCGATGGATTGCCAGTTGGCGATGTCGGCGCCGTCGTAGGTGTAGATGGTTTCGGATTGGACGGCGGAGGCGCGGAGGAATTCGACCTGCTTGGTTTCCTGGTTGAGAAGGGTGGTCGGCCGCGGGAGGGAGTAGAGGTGGAATTCGTCGAAGGGTTTTTCGGTGACTTCGGGTGCGCTCATGGCCATGGCGGCGACGGCCATCCTTGCGAGATGATCGCGGGCTGGAGGGGCGATTTTATTCACATCCCCCGCGAGGAGTTTGATTTTGGCGTTTTCGAAATCGCGTCCGGACTGGTTTTGCATGGTGATCCAGCCGATGATTTCGAGGGTGTCGCCTTTTTCGGGGGCGACGATGTTGTAGCTGGCTTGCCATGTGAGTCCGCCGGTGATGTAGGCGAGCTCGGCCTCGGATTTTATGGCCTCGGGGGTCTGGATTTTCCAGACAAGGCGGGGTTTGAGGATGGTGTTGTCGCCGAGGGAGGGGAAGAGGGGTTCGCCGGGGAGGCTGAATTGGATTTTCCCGTCGACTTCGATGATGGGGGCCTGATCGGGCGTGGCGCGTATGATTTTTCCCTTCACGATGCGGTCTGGTTTGGTGATCTCGCGCACCTGGAAATCGATTTCTTTTCCTTCGGAGAGCGAGAGCAGGAGCTGCTGGGTGACGGGGTCGTTGCGGTAGTTTTGCTCGAGAATGCGCAGCGGGGCGCCGGATGCATCGCGGAGGATCACAGAGTCCGGCTCGAGCAGGCGGGTGGCACCATCAAAGACAAGCTCGCTGGTGCCGGAGGGGAGGTCGAGCGGCAGGGTGTCGCGGACGACGGCGAAGTTCTGATTGTAAATCGTAAGGCCCGGCGCGGCTAGGGCGAGGGGGGCGGTGAGTGCAAGGAGGATGGGGAAGAGGAGTTTCATTTCGCTGTGGAATTGGCGCGGATGCAGCCATGTAGAAAATGCGCGAGGTGTGTGGGAGGGATGTCTTTTTGCGAGGGATGAATCTCGAGGAGGATCGGGGTGTGTTGCTCGAGGATTTCGCGGTTGGTGCGCGTGGCGACATCTTCAGTGGTGGAGAGCGTATTGAGAACGATGCCTGGGCAGTGGAGGCCCCGCGCGCGGATGCTCTCGAGCGTGAGCAGGGTGTGGTTAATGCAGCCGAGGCGGTTTGCAACGACGAGCACGACCGGTAGGGAAAGGCGGGCGGCGAAGTCGGCGATGGTTGCTTTGGGCGTGATGGGAACAAGCCAGCCACCGGCGCCTTCGACGAGGAGGGATGGGTGTTTGCGGGAGAGGTGGCGGAACCAGTCCACAAGCGCGTCGAGCGATATGCTGCGGTTTTCGAGTCTGGCGGCGACGAGCGGGGCGGCGGGCTCGCGGAGCCAGATGGGGTTGGTTTCGTCGAGGGATAGTTGGTGGTCTGACGCGGCTTGCAGGATTTCGACATCCGAGCGTTCGCCGCTGCAGAGTGGCTTGAGGGCGATGGTTTCAAAGCCTCTGGCGCGGAGGGCTCGGGTGAGGAGTGCCGTAACGAAGGTCTTTCCGGCGTTGGTATCGGTGCCGGTGATGAAGAGGTTCATTTTCGATCGGCGGAGGGTGCGGTGAGTTCCAAAAACACACTTTCCAGCGAGCGCTGGGGTTGGCGGGTCGAAAGAAGCTTGGCAGGGGAGTTTTGAAGCAGGTGCTCGATTTGGGAGCGGATTTCCGGGGTGGCGTTTTCGATGACGAATTCGGTTTGGTTTTTCACCGAGACGAGGTCGGCGAGTGCGCCTTCGCGGATCATTTCGCCGCGGGCCATGATGCCGACGCGGTCGCAGATTTCTTGAACCTGCTCGAGAAGATGCGAGGTGAGCAGGACGGTCTTGCCGCGTTTTTTGAGGTCTAGAATGAGGTCGCGGATTTGATGGGATCCGGCGGGATCGACGCCGGCGGTGGGTTCATCAAGGACGACGAGGCGTGGGTCCTGAATGAGCGCCTGGGCGAGGCCGATGCGCTGGAGCATGCCTTTGGAAAATCCACCGATGCGGCGGTCGCGCGCGTCCTCGAGGCCGACGAGATGGATGAGTTCGTCGATGCGTTTGTTGAGGATCGCTCCTCCCATGCCGCAGACCTTGCCATAAAAGCGGAGCGTCTCTGCGGCGGTGAGGAATTTGTAGAAATAAGGATTCTCGGGGAGAAATCCGACATCCCGGCGGCTGTGGTAGTCGCGGCTGTCCTGCCCGAAAATCATGGCCCGGCCTTGGTTGGGAGTCACGAGGCCGAGGAGGATTTTGAGTGTGGTGCTTTTGCCGCTGCCGTTCGGGCCGAGGAGGCCGTAAACCTCGCCGGGGCGGACTTCGAAACTGATGTTGCGCACGGCGGTGACACGCTGACGGCGGAGGGGAACGGGGAAAATCTTGGTGAGGTTTTCGATGCGGACGGCGGGAGTGGTCATGGCACGATGGAGAAACCGCGCAGTGTGGCGGGGCGGGAGATGGATTGCGGAGATTCGAGAGTA
The DNA here is from genome assembly GCA_044369905.1 of Terrimicrobiaceae bacterium. Lineage (GTDB taxonomy): Bacteria > Verrucomicrobiota > Verrucomicrobiia > Chthoniobacterales > Terrimicrobiaceae > UBA967. The sequence goes on from JBILWM010000030.1 coordinate 3,145, forward strand.
ATGTGGCCTGCGAGATGGCTGGTGCGTATGCCCTCAAGAAAGGCATCGACCTCGTCAGCTTCGCCGCTGGCGATCAGTTCCACACGGCCGTCGGGCAGGTTTTCGACCGTGCCAGAGACATCATATTCGCGAGCGAGGTTTTTGACGCTGTAGCGGAAGCCAACACCTTGCACGCGGCCTTCGTAGTGGACGCGGAGGGTTTTCATGGGCGGCGGCAGGGATTGACCACCGAGGACACGGAGAGGGGAGTTTTCATTTTCGAAGGCGAATCAAGTTTTCAAGATCGACGCGATCCTGGTCCCGGTGGGTTTGCTTGCTGCGAATCAAATCGGAGATGGAAAGGTAAGGGATTTCCACGCCCTCGACCGTTGTTCGCTGAGCGTTCGGATGGGCTTCGGCATAAGTCACTGTCCAGGCTCTGATGCCAACATCGACTTCAATGTCGTCAGCGATCTTGACGAAGGAATTTTCCGCAAAATCTTCCGGAACGAGTTCAGAGGCGGCACCATCAGGCAAGCGAGAAAGAGCTTGAATCACTTTTTGGTAATTCGACGGATTTTCGGCGATGAGTATATCAACATCCTCTGTGGCGCGGATCAGGCCGTTGAGGATCATGGCCCACGCGCCGACAACAAGGTATTCGGCTCCCTCTTCGTTCAAGAGCCGACAAACATTCAGAAGCGGATTGTTTGAAATTTGCTCCATCACCAAAGCCGCGGGTTCATCTGGTCGCGGCGCCAGTTCTCATAGTCCTGTCGCGTCTTAAATTTCACGACAAAACCTCTTGGTTTCTTGATGGGAGAAACGCGAAAGGCTTCGGCGATGATTTTTCCTGCCCTTAAAACCGCCTCCTCTGGGGTGGCGGGAATGCGTGATTGTTTGCCGACGATTTTCATTTCCGGATCTGGCCTTCGCCGCGGATGAGGTATTTGTAGGTCGTGAGTTCTTCGAGTCCCATTGGTCCCCGGGCGTGGAGTTTGTCGGTGCTGATGCCGATCTCGGCGCCGAAGCCGAATTCGCCGCCGTCGGTGAAGCGGGTGGAGGCGTTCCAGTAAACGGTGGCGGAATCGACCGAGGCGAGGAAAGTTTCGGCCGTGGCGGGGTTGCGGGTGATGATCGCGTCGCTGTGGTGGGAGCCGAAGGTCTCGATGTGCTCGATGGCGGCAGTTAGGTCATCAACAATGCGGACGGAGAGGATGAGGTCGAGCCACTCGGTGCGCCAAGTCGTGTCATCCGCCTCGCGGAGCGACTTGTAGTGCAGGTTGGAGAGAATTTCGAAAGAAAAGGGATCGGCGACGAGTTCGACGCGGGCGTTGTTCAGCGCGGGTGCGGCGAGTTTGAGGAACTCCTGTGCGATGTCGCAGTGGAGGAGGAGGGTCTCAAGGGCGTTGCACACGCCGGGGCGTTGGCATTTGGCATTGATCGCGATATCGAGAGCCATTTGCAGATCGGCTTCCCGATCCACATAAACATGGCAGATGCCGTCGTAGTGCTTGATAACGGGCATGCGAGCGGCGTTGAGAACGGCCTCGATGAGCGAGTGCCCGCCTCGCGGAATGATGACATCCATGAACTGGTCCATGGCGGCCATGATTTTCACGGCTTCGCGGTCTTTTGTGGGGATGAGCTGAACGGAAAAATCGGGCAGTCCGGCTTGAAATCCACCGGCCTGGAGGGCCTTGGCGATGGCGAGGTTTGAGGCGAGGGCCTCGGAGCCGCCGCGCAGGATGACGGCGTTGCCGGTCTTGAGGCAGAGCACGGCGGCGTCGGCGGTGACATTCGGGCGGGACTCGTAAATGATGCCAATGACGCCGATCGGGGTTCGGATTTTTTGAATCTGGATGCCGTTCGGGCGTGTCCAATCGCGAAGGATTTCTCCGACGGGATCCTCGAGGGCGGCAACCTGGCGGATGCCGTCGGCCATGCCCGAGATGCGGTCCGTCGTGAGGCGCAGGCGGTCGATGGCAGCTTTGGTGAGGCCGTTTTTTTCAGCGGCGGTGGTATCCTCCGCATTCGCGGCCAGGATTTCGGGTGAACGAACGACGAGTTCATCCGCCATGGCGATGAGGATTTTATTTTTTTGTGAGGCGGAGAGGCGTGCCAGGGCACGAGAGGCCTCGCGGGCGCGGCGGCCGATGGTGTGGATTTCCTGTTCGAGTGTCATGTGGCGGCAAATGGCGTGTAATCGAGGCCGTGGGCTTCGGCAACGACTTTGCAAGTGATGCCTCCCCTGTAAACGCTCAGCCCCTCGCGGAGGCCGGGTGCACGCTCGAAGGCTTCCGCTAGCGAGAGGTCCGCAAGTGTTTCGATGTAGCGGTAGGTCGCATTCGTCAGCGCCTGCGTGGCGGTGCGGGCGTAGGCTCCGGGCATGTTGGCGACGCAATAGTGAACCACGCCTTCTTCCACGAAGGTCGGGTTGTCATGGGTCGTTGGACGGGAGGTCTCGAGGCAGCCGCCTTGATCGATGGCGATATCCACGACGACGCTGTTGGGTTTCATGAGACGGAGCATCTTGCGGGTTATGAGTTTCGGAGCCTTCGCGCCGGGAACGAGAACGGCGCCGATGAGCAGGTCCACAGTTGGCAGGAGGTCGAGCAGGCTGGCCTCGCTCGAGTAGAGTGTGTGTGCGGTGCTCATGGTGATGTCGAGGAAACGCATCCGCTCCAGATCGACTTCGAGAATGGTCACATCCGCTCCCACGCCTGTGCCCATGCGGGCGGCATTGACTCCTGCGGTGCCTCCGCCGATGACAACGACTTTGCCCGGAAGCACGCCGGGCACGCCGCCAAGGAGCACGCCTTTTCCGCCTGTATGCTTGGCGAGAAAATATCCCCCAACCAGCACGGACATGCGGCCTGCGATTTCGCTCATGGGCTCGAGGAGCGGGAGGCGGTTGTTGACCCGCACGGTCTCGTAGGCGATGCAGGTGGCGCCGGATTTTTGGAGCGCCTCGGTGAGCGAACGGCTCGCGGCGAGGTGGAGGTAAGTGAAGAGAATCTGGTCTTTCCGGAGGAGAGGATATTCCTCCGGGAGTGGTTCTTTGACTTTCACCACCATGTCGGCGCGGGCGAAAATCTCGGCGTGGCTGGTGACAATTTCCGCGCCAGCCTGGCGGTAGTTGTCGTCGCAGAAGCCGATACCTGCTCCGGCTTGAGACTCCAAGATGACCTGGTGGCCATGCTTGATGAGTTGATAGGCGGCTGATGGGAGGAGCGCCACGCGATGCTCCTGGGCTTTGATTTCCTTGGGGACTCCGATGACCATGGTGAAAATATGAACCCAAAGCTTTTTTTCCGAAAGCGGTTTCTCGCTTGATTGGCATCGCGCGGAGTGGTGTCTATTAGTCTTCGAGTGACCCGGATTTTCTCCATTCTTGTGCTTTGTCTTGCCGCATCCTGTGGCGGCTTGGTTGCGCAGACCGATACGCTCAAGGAATTGGAGTCGAGTTCGACGGAACACATGCGCGAGGAACTCGGAGTGAATCCCGTCACCTCGCCTTCCATAGCCTCGCTGCTAAAGGACCTCGAGGCCTTTCGTCCGGTGCCGCTCAAGACGATCGAATCCGCCAATCACGAGGCGAGCTTCAGCAACCGCCTTCAGACTGCGTTGCACTTCGGCGCACTCGTGGCGGATGGCTTCATGTTCACTATCGCCGAGCGTCCGCAGGATGTGCAGGACATCGGACGCGAACTCATCCGGCAATCGCGTGCCTTGGGCGTCGGCGAGCGTCTTGCCAAGCGGAGCAAGAGCCTTTTTGAACTCAGCGACAAGGGCGACTGGCTCGGCATGCGCGGGGAATTGGTCAAAACCCAGGAAGATGTCGAAGAGTCCATGATGGAACTCCACGACGAAGAAATGGCGCACATGGTCAGCCTCGGTGGATGGCTGCGCGGCTTCCAACTGGGAGCTGTCAGCACCGATGACCGCTACTCCCCGGCGAAGGCGGAAATTCTCGGCCGCGTGGATGTGATGGAATACTTTCTGGACCGATTGGACACCTTGAACCCGCGACTGAAGGCCACCGAGATGGTTACAGAGTTCACCGACCGCATCAAAAAAATCCGCCTTGTCGCCATCGAGACCCAAGGCGCCACGCCCACGCCAGAGCAGGTCGCCAAAATGCGGAAGCTCGCCGACGAAGCCGAGCAGATCGCCACCGCCAAAGTGGACGGCGACGGTAAGCTGCTGCGCTAAGGGGTTACTTAGTCCTCCTGCTCGCTGAAGAGGAAGTTGAAGTCCTCGAGCGTCAAGGCGCGGGCGAAGTTCTCCTCGCCGAGGATGTCGTTGGCTAGGGCGCCTTTTTTCTTTTGGAGGAGACGGATTTTTCCTCGATCGTGCCTTTGATGATGAGTCGGTAGGCGAAGACGGTTTGTTTTTGTCCGATGCGGTGGGTGCGGTCGATCGCCTAGGCTTCGACGGCGGGGTTCCACCAGGGATCGAAGAGGACGACATAGCTCGCGGCTGTGAGGTTGAGGCCGGAGCCGCCAGCTTTGAGGCTGATGAGGAAAACGGCGGAGCCTTCGTGTTTCTGGAAGGAATCCACGAGCGGGCCGCGGTCGTCGGTGGAGCCGGTGTAGTTCACCGTCGCGCCGCCCGTGCCTGCGTGCACCGCGCTGGCCAGCCGCCCCGTTGTCGCGCTCATGTCCGGCCCATAAACCTTCCAACTTACCTCCGTGTGCTCTGTGTGCTCTGTGGTTAATCCGATTTCCAAATACCCAGCCGCACCGCGCGTCGGGATCGCCTCGACCGTCGAAGCCAATGCGAGAAAAAAGCCGAGCAAAACCACAAGCCAACGCCCGCTGCCTCTCGCACCGCTTTGTTTCATCCTCATTCCCATCGCCAAAGCATTCACCACTTCAAAATCCAATCCGTCGAGTCCGTTGTTCAAAATTTATCGCAAGCAATCAGGGATCAAACGCATCTGGAAAAATGAAACGAAATTTGAACAATTAATGCTTGGCCTTTTCTTGAAGGCACGGTGGCGGCCACGGGCCATCATGAGGGGATCCGTCCTCGTTTTTAAAGAACCGCTTGATTTTACTTGGATCAGGTGGCGAAGGTCGGCGCTCCTCGAAGGGAATGCTGGGGCTGAAAATCGCGGAGTAGTAGTCGATCCCGTTAGCGCGTGAGATGTAAATGTAAGTCCACTTCTCGGATTTGGGCACACTCCAGATTTCGGAGTTAGCTAAGCGGAGTAAATGCGGTAAAGTAGAGTCAAAAATGAAGTCATTACCTTCAAGCACTAAGATGCCGCCGGGCGGGTGTTTCTCGATTTTATTTTTAATTGCCTTGATGATAAGTTGATATTTGGCGTCAACCTCCTTTTGAATGCTGGTCCAACCGCCATAAGCATAGGGGTTCATGGCTTCTACAAGCGCCTGCTTCGTCTTATAAGAACCGCTTATTGGAGGGGTGATTCCGCCTATTTTACCCCTGAGCTTCTGCACTTTGTGACGATGCGCAGGCTCCGTGCTAGTATGCTCCATATCGAGCCACCTTTCGCTGTCGAACATGGCCTTAACATCCGGCGGGTCGTCTGGATTTGAGTGATGATTTAGGGAAACGAGTTTTCCCAGATGCTCGAATTTATCGAACCAGATAGTCAGAACATCGTAGCAGCAGCAGATTTCATGAACACTCTTGCTTGCTAAGCTAATACCAATCAGTTTTTTGTATGCATCATAGTAATCTAGACCTAGCAAGGCTTCAACCTGGACATTTCGTATGGCCATCCACTCATCATAAGTTAACAGAGATGCAGAGCAAGAGTCTTACGACTGATCAACGGCTCAAAAGCATTTCTAGCTCGTAGCAAGGCACCTAGGTTTTATGGGGGGGGGCGGGCAACCATGTGAAACTTGGGTTAAATTCTGCTCCATGCATGCTGCGGCGTTGGTTTAACAAAAGAGTTGGAATAACTTTGTCCGTTTTTCATTCTTCCTGCAATCGGGTGGTCAGTTTTAATTGTCGTCAGGAGTCAGTTTTAGTTGTCGCTACACACTCGCACCGCTCACTGGAAACCTCGAACCCATTGCCAAAGCATTCACCACTTCAAAATCCAATCCGTCGAGTTTCAAAATTTATCGCAAGCAAAATAGGGATCAAGCCCATCTGGAAAACATCTAACAAAATGTCAATAATTAATGCCCGACCCCTTTTACGAACTCCTCGCTCAGCTCGCTCACCGTAAACCGACCGCTTTGCGCCAAATTAATAAATCGTTGTTTCTGTTCCATTGGTAACTCATTTTTCCAGGGCATACTCCCCAGTCTATGTGTAACCTATGTCCTCGGTTCATACCCAGGACACTCCGCCCCCATAAGCAGGCAGCGTGACGGAGCGGTTCATCAGCGGTTAACGAGGGTTGGCGGACATTGCCACACGCGACAGCTGCTCGGCGTGGATTCACGTTGAGGCGTTGGGATTACTGACAGAAGCCTACTTAACGAAACGTGCATTTCTTGTTTGGCCGTTTTCTAAATCTATCTCAACACGTAGGCCGTTCCATGTTCGAGCCTCTATGTGGTCACCACGATCAATCATGCCAACAAAAGCATCATGAGAGTCCGGTAACCTCGCCCTCCAGTCGATTGAACCATCAGGCCCGACTTTGAATAGATTCTCGAACGTGGGTTTCTTTGTCGCGCTCGAATCAAGGAGAACAAGACAACCGTCGCCCGTTGTTAGTGGGAGAACTTTAAGCACTGGAGCTTCAAAAGCATCGCATCGAACGACATTACCAGCAGGAAGCTCACGAATGATAAGCCGCCCATCTTCAAGTCTGTAATCGAGGTTGGCCATCATCGCGGTCCTAATGGAACACCTGGCCCAAAGTTGGCGGCGGGAATCCGATCAAGCAGCAGGATTTGGGATGCGCCTCCTGGCTGTCCAAAAGCTGAACCTGCCGCGCCGATCTGAATTCGCGTGCCTGCAGGCACCGTAACCTGAGAAACCCATTGGGCACTATTTTCTACGGGCAAAGCCAAATCCCGAATCGCCGACAATTGTGATGGTGGCCGCGTTGGTGTTAGCCAGCCACCTACTTGATCAGCACCATCCCCCCAAACTCGGAACATTGTTGTTTCCGCGCTTGTGACCTCGCTGCGAATTGGACCGACCCAAGGGTTATATTTTGGTCCAGGACCAAGCAGCAACTCTGGTGTCGTCTTCACCACCACCGCCGCCTCGACCTTGGCCGCTGTAGCTGCTGTCGAACTCACTGCGTGGCTGGCACTCTTCGCCACTGCCACGCCCACTGCGGCTGTTGCGATTTTCCCGGCGGCGAATGCGTCGCCGAGACCGGGCAGCGACGACGCCAAATTGAATCCCGCTCCAACGAAGTCTCCACGACCCGCCGAAATCCCTGCGTTCACCAAATCCGCCACCGCTCCGACTCCAGGCGCAAAACCCAATGCCGTCAACCCACCCTGCATGGCATCGAGCACACGCGACGCCCCATACCCCGTCGGGTCCGCGAAATTGATCGGATTCCCGTTCGCATACGCATACCAGTTTAGGCCATCCATCGCCGGGTCGCTGTTCAGGAACCGCATCGTGAGCGGGTTGTAGTAGCGGGCTCGCATGTTGATCAGCCCGTTGGCGTCGGTCATCACGCCGAAGAACCCGCCGTAGAGGAACGGCGTGTCGAAGTTCGATTGCCGATACCTTATCGTTCCATAGGGCGAATACACCACGCGCTCGATGATCGCGCCCGCTTGGTTCGTGAGCGCCGCTGTGTTGCCGGTTTGGTCGTAGTGGTAATAGGTCGCAGTGCCTGCGTCGTTCACCTCGTATTGCAGGCCTGCGCCATACACATAGCGCGTCCGCACGCCGTTCTTCACGCGTTCCAGCACCTTCGGCAAGGCGCCTTGCGGATCTACTGTGAGCGTCGTTGTTTCATTCGCGCTCGTGAGGCCCACGCGGTTGCCCTCCGCGTTGTAGCGGTAGGCGAACCCGCCCGCGCCGGTGAGGCGATTGCGCGAGTCGTAGGTGTAATTGCCCATCGCTCCCGTGCTCGGCAGCGGCCCGCTCACCATGTTGCCGTCCAGATCGTGCGTCACCGCCTGCCCGTTGAATGTCGCCAAGCGATTGGCCGCATCAAATGTCATTTGCGTCGCAGGCACCGCCGCCAGGCTCTGCGGAGGCACCGCAGGCGTCACATCGAGCGTCGCGATGTCATCGCTCGCGTAGTATCCGATTCCCCACGCGATCCCGGCATCGCTGATCCCACTTGGCCGCCCCGCTGCATCATACGAAATCGTCCGCACCGTCCCGTTCGGCCTCGCCACCGTGGCCAGCCGCCCGTCAGTATTCCAAACATAGGTCGTCGTGCGCGGAGTCGCCGTGCTGCTCAGCCGGTCGATCACCTGATACAGCCGCCCGTCCGCATTGTAGGTATATTCCACATGCCCCACGCCCGTCTCCGTGCCGCCGGGATAAATCACCTTAGCCAATTTCCCGCTCGCGTAATACCGATACCCGATCGTCTTCCCCACCTCGGTGTAACTGGTCACGCGGTTAAGCCCGTCATAAGTCCGCGTGATCGTTCCATTGCCGCCCTCGTTGACGGAAAGGAGATTTCCGTTGGAGTCGTAGCCGGTGTAGTTCACCGTCGCGCCGCCCGCTCCTGCGTGCACCGCGCTGGCCAGCCGCCCCGTGGTCGCGCTCATGTCCGGCCCATAAACCTTCCAACTTACCTCCGTGTTCTCTGTGTGCTCTGTGGTTAATCCGATTTCCAAATACCCAGCCGCACCGCGCGTTGGGATCGCCTCGAGCGTCGAAGCCAACGCGAGAAAAAAGCCCAGCAAAACCGCAAGCCAACGCCCGCCGCCACTCGCACCGCTCACTGGAAACCTCGAACCCATCGCCAAAGCATTCACCACCTCAAAATCGAATCCGTCGAGTCCGTTGTTCAAAATTTATCGCAAGCAATCCGGGGTCAAACGCATCTGGAAAAATGAAACGAAATGTTAACAATTAATGCTTGGCTCTTTTGGCCAACGCCGAGCCGCTCAGCGAAAAAAGCTGCGTCAGCAGGCATAGGACGGTGTGGTTCATTTAGCTCATATCAAATTTTCGCTTTGCCTCTTCCTCTGAAATCTTTTTGAAGACTGGCGGCCCACCTCCATGCAATTCAGATTCGGGAAAGGACTCTTCCCAATACTCTCCTGTCTTTGGATTGCGATGCAGAACTCTCCAATTCGCATCGTCAACTTGGACTTGGACAAGATTCTTTTTCGCGAATTCTTGACCTTCGTTGCCCTCTAAAATGTCTTTGGCTTTGGATTCCTCTCTCATGGGACGATGCGAGTTGTAACGCCTTGAAGTTGATTAACAGGAATGTTGGGGAGCACAAATTCTCTCGCACCTCCACCTGTAAGACCGCCTTGCATGAAGCCAGGGTTAGTTCGGAAAACTGGCGATGCAACACCGCTTGCTGGGGTGCTGAATTCAATGACGCCAAATGGTCCCTGTCGCAAGTTGCCAGCGTTATCAAGCAAAGTAAGTCGGCTTGCCAGTCCTTGAGATGTCGTAATTCCACGAATGTCGCTGGCTGCGGTCACGAAGACATCCGCAGCCCCCGGCCCGCCTAGCCCTGGGCTATTCACGAAACGGGCATCTACGACGCGGGCCATTGTAGAGGGAACCGAATTCGATATTCCCCCCACACCCTCCTTCACCACCGCCACCTCCACCTTGGCCGCCGTAGCCGCTGTCGAACTCACCGCGTGGCTGGCGCTCTTCGCCACTGCCACGCCCACTGCGGCTGTTGCGATCTTCCCAGCGGCGAATGCGTCGCCGAGACCGGGCAGCGACGACGCCAAATTGAATCCCGCTCCAACGAAGTCTCCACGACCCGCCGAAATCCCCGCGTTCACCAAATCCGCCACCGCTCCGACTCCGGGCGCAAAACCCAATGCCGTTAACCCGCCCTGCATGGCGTCGAGCACCCGCGACGCCCCATACCCCGTCGGGTCGGCGAAATTGATCGGGTTCCCGCCCGCATACGCATACCAGTTCAACCCATCCATCGCCGGGTCGCTGTTCAGGAACCGCATGGTGAGCGGGTTGTAGTAGCGCGCTCGCATGTTGATCAGGCCGTTGGCATCGGTCATCACGCCGAAGAACCCGCCGTAGAGGAACGGCGTGTCGAAGTTGCTCTGCCGATACCGGATCGTCCCGTAGGGCGAATAGACCACGCGCTCGATGATCGCGCCCGCTTGGTTCGTGAGCGCCGCTGTGTTGCCGCTTTGGTCGTAGTGGTAATAGGTCGCCGAGCCTGCGTCGTTCACCTCGTATTGCAGGCCTGCGCCGTAGACATACCGCGTGCGGATGCCGTTCTTGACGCGTTCCAGCACCTTCGGCAACGCACCTTGGGGATCCACTGTGAGCGTCGTTGTTTCATTCGCGCTCGTGAGGCCCACGCGGTTGCCCTCCGCATTGTAGCGATAGGCGAACCCGCCTGCGTTTGTGAGGCGATTGCGCGAATCATAGGTGTAATTGCCCATCGCTCCCGTAGCGGGCAGCGGCCCGGCGAGCATGTTGCCATCCGCATCATGCGTGATGGTCTGCCCGTTGAATGTCGCCAAGCGATTGGCCGCATCAAATGTCATTTGCGTCGCAGGCACCGCCGCCAGGCTCTGCGGAGGCACCGCAGGCGTCACATCGAGCGTCGCGATGTCATCGCTCGCGTAGTATCCGATTCCCCACGCGATCCCGGCATCGCTGATCCCACTTGGCCGCCCCGCTGCATCATACGAAATCGTCCGCACCGTCCCGTTCGGCCTCGCCACCGTGGCCAGCCGCCCGTCAGTATTCCAAACATAGGTCGTCGTGCGCGGAGTCGCCGTGCTGCTCAGCCGGTCGATCACCTGATACAGCCGCCCGTCCGCATTGTAGGTATATTCCACATGCCCCACGCCCGTCTCCGTGCCGCCGGGATAAATCACCTTAGCCAATTTCCCGCTCGCGTAATACCGATACCCGATCGTCTTCCCCACCTCGGTGTAACTGGTCACGCGGTTAAGCCCGTCATAAGTCCGCGTGATCGTTCCATTGCCGCCCTCGTTGACGGAAAGGAGGTTTCCGTTGGCATCGTAGCCGGTGTAGTTCACCGTGGCGCCGCCCGTGCCGGCGTGCACCGCGCTGGCCAGCCGCCCCGTTGTCGCGCTCATGTCCGGCCCATAAACCTTCCAACTTACCTCCGTGTTCTCTGTGTGCTCTGCGGTTAATCCGATTTCCAAATACCCAGCCGCACCGCGCGTCGGGATAGCCTCGAGCGTCGAAGCCAACGCGAGAAAAAAGCCCAGCAAAACCGCAAGCCAACGCCCGCCGCCTCTCGCACCGCTCACTGGAAACCTCGAACCCATTGCCAAAGCATTCACCACTTCAAAATCCAATCCGTCGAGTCCGTTGTTCAAAATTTATCGCAAGCAATCAGGGATCAAACGCATCTGGAAAAATGAAACGAAATTTCACCTATTAATGACCGCCCCCTTTTACTCTTTTCCGCCCTTGTCGTATTTCAAGGTTGAAAGAATGGCGTCACCAACTCCAGACAGATGTGAACTGTCACCCTCGCATTTCAGCGCCATTCCCATGATGTCGTCAAAGACGAGCCAGAGGTGAAGATCATGCTTGGCAAAGGAACCCACTCTGGCATCCGGACCATCAATTCGTTGTAATTCAGTCCATCCGAGCGTCTGCGCCAAAACTTTCGCGGCACGATCAAAATCGTGCCATTCATCGAGTCCGAGAAGTGCGTGCTTTTTCATTATTGGCCAACTCCAAGTGCTTGGTTCACCGAAGCACGAGAGCGAGTCGAGCTTTCCAAAATGCTTCGCCACATATCGTCACCAACCAGTCCCTTGTCCTGATACGCACGGCGAACTACATCTTGGATGGTCGGAATCGGATCTGTTTTGTTGAGCAGTGCGCCCCCGTCAGCCATAGCCGCACGGGCATCGATTTTAGCCACATTGCGCAAATTAAACGCCTGCATCGCCTGCTCTCGCAGCGGCAGAGTCGTATTGATTTTGCTGGGGATCGCTTCGAGTGCATTTAGATAGCCCTGTCGGACTGCTACATTATTTGCACCCTCCTTCACCACCGCCGCCTCAACCCGCGCCGCCGTAGCTGCCATCGGGGCCGCTCTACTTGCAGCAATGGCACTGCCCCCAGCTCCTGCCGTGTAAGCGGTGACAACCATCTCCGCCGCCATGATTCCGAAATGCGCCGCCGCTTGCCCGTAGTTGCCTGATTGGGCGCTTGCCACGGAATTCTGCCAAGCAGCCTGCCCGGGGATCAGGTTCAAAAACGAATTTGCAACCATTCCGAGCGCATTAAGCCCACTATTCATCGCCCCCAGCACTTTCTGCGCCCCATACCCCGTCGGGTCCGCAAAATTGATCGGATTCCCGCCCGCATAGGCATACCAGTTCAGGCCATCCATCGCCGGGTCGCTGTTCAGGAACCGCATGGTGAGCGGGTTGTAGTAGCGCGCTCGCATGTTGATCAGGCCGTTGGCGTCCGTCATCACGCCGAAGAACCCGCCATACAAAAACGGCGTGTCGAAGTTGCTCTGCCGATACCTGATGGTGCCGTAGGGCGAATACACCACTCGCTCGATGATCGCGCCTGCTTGGTTCGTGAGCGCCGCTGTGTTCCCACTTTGGTCGTAGTGGTAATAGGTCGCCGAGCCTGCGTCGTTCACCTCGTATTGCAGGCCTGCGCCATAGACATACCGCGTGCGGATGCCGTTCTTGACGCGTTCCAGCACCTTCGGCAGCGCGCCTTGGGGATCCACTGTGAGCGTCGTTGTTTCATTCGCGCTTGTGAGGCCCACGCGGTTGCCCTCCGCGTTGTAGCGGTAGGCGAACCCGCCCGCGCCGGTGAGGCGATTGCGCGAGTCGTAGGTGTAATTACCCATCGCTCCCGTGCTCGGCAGCGGCCCGCTCACCATGTTGCCGTCCAGATCGTGCGTCACCGTCTGCCCGTTGAATGTCGCCAGGCGATTCGCCGCATCAAATGTCATTTGCGTCGCAGGCACCGCCGCCAGGCTCTGCGGAGGCACCGCAGGCGTCACATCCAGCGTCGCGATGTCATCGCTCGCGTAGTATCCGATTCCCCACGCGATCCCCGCATCGCTGATCCCACTCGGCCGCCCCGCCGCATCATACGAAATCGTCCGCACCGTCCCATTCGGCCGCGTCACCGTGGCCAGCCGCCCGTCAGTGTTCCACGAGTAGGTCGTCGTGCGTGGACTCGTCGTCGAGCTCAGGCGGTCGATCACCTGATAAAGCCTTCCATCGGCATTGTAGGTATATTCGATATGGCCCAAGCCGTTCTCCGTGCCGCCGGGATAAATCACCTTCGCCAACTTCCCGCTCGCGTAATACCGATAACCAATCGTCTTCCCCGCCTCGGTGTAACTCATTACGCGATTCAGCCCATCATATGTCCGCGTGATCGTCCCGTTGCCGCCCTCGTTTAACGAGAGGAGGTTTCCGTTCGCGTCGTAGCCGGTGTAGTTCACCGTCGCGCCGCCCGTGCCGGCGTGCACCGCGCTGGCCAGGCGCCCCGTTGTCGCGCTGTAGTTGAAGGTCGTCTTGTCCCCACTCGCCTCCGTCACCGAGGCCGCGCGCCCATTTTTCGTGTAAGCCGTCGTCATCGCCGCTCCTGTCGGCGTGATCACCTGCGTGCGTGCGCCGGAGTAGTTTTCCAAATACTCAGCCGCACCCTGCGTTGGGATAGCCTCGAGCGTCGAAAGCAGCGCGAGAAAAAAGCCCAGCAAAACCGCAAGCCAACGCCCGCCGCCACTCGCACCGCTCACTGGAAACCTCGAACCCATTGCCAAAGCATTCACCACTTGAAAATCCAATCCGTCGAGTCCGTTGTTCAAAATTTATCACAAGCAATCCGGGATCAAACGCATCTGGAAAAATGAAAAGAAATTTGAACTATCAATGCCCGACCCCTTTTACTTTTTACCTTTAGTGCTGCATGTTGCGGCGTTGGATTAACAGAAGAATTTGAATAACATTGTCCGCTTTTCATTTAGCCGTTGGTTGGCTGATTTTGCTAGATCTCCACAATGGTTCTCATCAATGAAATAGTCATTGAAACTGCCCATGCCTCCAAAGAGTTTGTTGCGAAGGTAATCGATTTGTTTTGCGCTCAAGGCTCCATCCTGAGCGTCTAGAAGATCAGCGGCTTCAGTTAGAATTCCCCACCACATCAGCGCGTAAGGATCTGCTTGTCTTGCCTCTGATTGCACATAGCCCGTTCCGTTCCACACCCGTCCTCCAGCTATCACTTCTTGGGTGAACGGTTGAAGTTCTTCCGCCAAAGCGCGAAGGCCTAGAGTTATATCGATTTTGCTCATAAGATTACGGAACTGGACGAAGCACGCTGGGGTTGTGAATAAAGATTTGGGTAGCTGTAGCACTGCCACCTTCTACACGACCGTAGAAGATGCTTGTTCCCTTCGGAATGATAAAATTGTTGAGTTGGGTAGCGGTGGCACCCGAAGGCAAATTTAACGCTGAGATTGCTTCACCCGGGTTTGCAATACCCGTGACGGTTTGACTTGTTGTTAGGAAGCGACCTTGTGGAGCAGCTATGCCTCCAGAGAAGCGAAAGGCTTCAACATCACTTTGAAGAACACGGGAGCCGTAATTTCCGCCTCGGAATGTCGATGCGATGTCTGCTGGCAATGCTGCCCCCACACCCTCCTTCACCACCGCCGCCTCCACCTTGGCCGCCGTAGCCGCTGTCGAACTCACTGCGTGGCTGGCACTCTTCGCCACTGCCACACCCACTGCCGCTGTTGCGATTTTCCCGGCGGCGAACGCGTCGCCGAGACCGGGCAGCGACGACGCCAAATTGAATCCCGCTCCCACAAAGTCTCCACGGCCCGCCGAAATCCCCGCGTTCACCAAATCCGCCACTGCTCCGACTCCAGGCGCAAAACCCAATGCCGTCAACCCACCCTGCATGGCATCGAGCACCCGCGACGCCCCATACCCCGTCGGGTCGGCAAAATTGATCGGGTTTCCGCCCGCATACGCATACCAATTTAGGCCATCCATCGCCGGGTCGCTGTTCAGGAACCGCATGGTGAGCGGGTTGTAGTAGCGCGCTCGCATGTTGATCAGGCCGTTGGCGTCCGTCATCACGCCGAAGAACCCGCCATACAAAAACGGCGTGTCGAAGTTGCTCTGCCGATACCGGATCGTCCCGTAGGGCGAATACACCACGCGCTCGATGATCGCGCCTGCTTGGTTTGTCAGCGCCGCGGTGTTCCCGCTTTGGTCGTAGTGGTAATAAGTTGCCGCGCCTGCGTCGTTCACCTCGTATTGCAGACCTGCGCCGTAGACATACCGCGTGCGGATGCCGTTCTTGACGCGTTCCAGCACCTTCGGCAACGCGCCTTGGGGATCCACTGTGAGCGTCGTCGTTTCATTCGCGCTCGTGAGGCCCACGCGGTTGCCCTCCGCGTTGTAGCGGTAGGCGAACCCGCCTGCGCCGGTGAGCCGGTTGCGCGAGTCGTAGGTGTAATTGCCCATCGCTCCCGTGCTCGGCAGCGGCCCAGCGAGCATGTTGCCGTCCAGATCGTGCGCCACCGTCTGCCCGTTGAAGGTCGCTAGGCGATTGGCCTCATCAAATGTCATTTGCGTCGCAGGCACCGCCGCCAAGCTCTGCGGAGGCACCGCAGGCGTCACATCGAGCGTCGCGATGTCATCGCTCGCGTAGTATCCGATTCCCCACACGATCCCCGCATCGCTGATCCCACTCGGCCGCCCCGCCGCATCATACGAAATCGTCCGCACCGTCCCATTCGGCCGCGTCACCGTGGCCAGCCGCCCGTCAGTGTTCCAAACATAGGTCGTCGTGCGCGGAGTCGTCGTCGAGCTCAGCCGGTCGATCACCTGAAACAACCGCCCGTCCGCATTGTAGGTATATTCGATATGGCCCAAGCCGTTCTCCGTGCCCCCGGGATAAATCACCTTCGCCAACTTCCCGCTCGCGTAATACCGATAACCAATCGTCTTCCCAGACTCGGTGTAACTCGTCACGCGGTTGAGCCCATCATATGTCCGCGTGATCGTCCCGTTGCCGCCCTCGTTGACGGAAAGGAGGTTTCCGTTGGCATCATAGCCGGTGTAGTTCACCGTCGCGCCGCCCGTGCCTGCGTGCACCGCGCTGGCCAGCCGCCCCGTTGTCGCGCTGTAATTGAAGGTCGTCTTGTCCCCGCTCGCCTCCGTCACCGAGGCCGCGCGCCCGTTTTTCGTGTAAGCCGTCATCGTCGCTGCTCCTGTCGGCGTGATCACCTGCGTGCGCCGCCCCAGCGCATCGTAGCGGAACTCAAATTTCGCCCCCTTCCGATCCGTCACAAACCGCAACCGACCCGCCGCATCGTATTCGCTCGTCACCGTGCGCCCGTCCGCCTCCGTCTTCACCGTGCGCGGCTTGCCCCCGCTCGTCGTGTCATAAACAAACCCCTCATTCCTCGGCCCCGAATTCGCCCCAGGGTTCTGTGTCGAAGTCACCCGGCTGTCCCCATCGTAAAAAAACTTCGTCTTGCGCGCCGATGGACGCTGGGTTTCGGCGAGGTCGCCATTCGCCTTGCGCACGAAGGTCGTCGTGCGGTTCGCCGCATCCTTGGCGGTGGACGCCCAGTCGCGGCTGTCGTAGGCCGTCTCCTCCACCGTCACATTGTTGAGCTTCTTCAAACGCACCTTGTCGGTCGGGTTGTAGGTGAGCGATTGCTGCGGTCGTTGCCCCGCGTTGTCGGCCGGCGCCGTGACCGTGGCCACGCGCGCCTGGTTGTCAAACGCAGCGTTTGCGGTTGCCGCCACGCCACCCGTATCCGCCGTCTCCCCCGTGCGCTGCCGCCGCTTGTTGTAAGTGAACGAGGTCGTCCGGCCATTGGCATCCACCACGGAATCGAGGTTGCCCTGGGCGGAGTAGTTTTCCAAATACCCAGCCGCACCGCGCGTCGGGATCGCCTCGACCGTCGAAGCCAATGCGAGAAAAAAGACCAGAAAAACCGCAAGCCAACGCATGCTGCCTCTCGCACCGCTTTGTTTCATCCTCATTCCCATTGCCAAAGCATTCACCACTTCAAAATCAGATCCGTCGAGTCCGTTGTTCAAAATTTATCGCAAGCAATCAGGGATCAAACGCATCTGGAAAAATGAAACGAAATTCCAACTATTAATGCCCGACCCCTTTTACAATATGAAATACAGCGTGAATGATTTAATCGACTCCAAGTTCAGAGTGAACAAGCACAACAAAAAGGTTTGGATCGTGCCTCATAGCAAGTCCGGCAAGAAAATCATGAGCAATGGATTGACTGCGCCGAACAAAATCCAAGGGAGATTCTCCCGGCAACTGTTCGCAATACCAATTCTCGTAATTGTAGGCGAGCTTCCCGGACGAATCCGAAAGCACATCACCTCCCAATACTGCCACTTGGCTTCCCTCGAGCAACTTGAGAGCTTCAATGGCTTTCGCTGGAACTAAGGCTACTTCGTCACTCCCTGGGTTAATTTCAGAGAGCTTTCTTCCTTTGGAAGAGACAAAACGCACAAATATCTCTGGAGTTAGCATATTAATCAGGCTTGAGGTAGCGGTGATTTATCACACCGTTTGAATCTTTGATGAACTCGAATGTCCCCGTCTTACCTCCGTAGCTGCCGCGCATTTCTAGCCACTGATACGCTTTGCCATCTGCACCTGTCTTCGTGGTCCGTTGCCCGTATTGGTTCGCAAATCCATCAACGCTTTGAGGGAAGGCATGCAGCACATCATCAGTCTTGCTCATCTGATGGAGGGCCTTTGGAGAATATTTCGCACCCTCAAAGAATGTCTCTATCACAGTCGCTCCCTCCTTCACAACCGCCGCCTCCACTTTGGCCGCCGTAGCCGCTGTCGAACTCACTGCGTGGCTGGCGCTCTTCGCCACGGCCACGCCCACTGCGGCTGTTGCGATTTTCCCAGCGGCGAATGCGTCGCCCAGACCGGGCAGCGACGACGCCAAATTGAATCCCGCTCCAACGAAGTCTCCACGACCCGCCGAAATCCCCGCGTTCACCAAATCCGCCACCGCTCCGACTCCGGGCGCAAAACCCAATGCCGTTAACCCGCCCTGCATGGCGTCGAGCACCCGCGACGCCCCATACCCCGTCGGGTCGGCGAAATTGATCGGGTTCCCGCCCGCATACGCATACCAGTTCAACCCATCCATCGCCGGGTCGCTGTTCAGGAACCGCATCGTGAGCGGGTTGTAGTAGCGTGCCCGCATGTTGATCAGGCCGTTCGCATCGGTCATCACAGCGAAGAACCCGCCGTAGAGGAACGGCGTGTCGAAGTTGCTCTGCCGATACCGGATCGTCCCGTAGGGCGAATACACCACGCGCTCGATGATCGCGCCCGCTTGGTTCGTCAACGCCGCTGTGTTGCCGCTTTGATCGTAGTGGTAATAAGTCGCCGCCCCTGCGTCGTTCACCTCGTATTGGAGGCCTGCGCCATACACATACCGCGTGCGGATGCCGTTCTTCACGCGTTCCAGCACCTTCGGCAACGCACCTTGGGGATCCACCGTGAGCGTCGTTGTTTCATTCGTGCTTGTCAGGCCCACGCGATTGCCCTCCGCGTTGTAGCGGTAGGCGAACCCGCCCGCGCCGGTGAGCCGATTGCGCGAGTCGTAGGTGTAATTGCCCATCGCTCTCGTGCTCGGCAGCGGCCCGCTCACCATGTTCCCATCCGCATCGTGCGTCACCGTCTGCCCGTTGAATGTCGCCAGGCGATTGGCCGTATCAAATGTCATCTGCGTCGCAGGCACCGCCGCCAGGCTCTGCGGCGTCACCGCAGGCGTCACATCCAGCGTCGCGATGTCATCGCTCGCGTAGTATCCGATTCCCCACACGATCCCGGCATCGCTGATCCCACTCGGCCGCCCCGCCGCATCATACGAAATCGTCCGCACCGTCCCGTTCGGCCGCGTCACCGTGGCCAGCCGCCCGTCGGTATTCCAAACATAGGTCGTCGTGCGCGGGCTGCTCGTGCTGCTCAGCCGGTCGATCACCTGATAAAGCCTCCCATCGGCATTGTAGGTGTATTCCACATGGCCAACGCCCGTCTCCGTGCCGCCTGGATAAATCACCTTCGCCAACTTCCCGCTCGCGTAATACCGATACCCGATCGTCTTCCCCGCTTCGGTGTAACTCGTCACGCGATTCAGCCCATCATATGTTCGCGTGATCGTTCCATTGCCGCCCTCGTTGACGGAAAGGAGATTTCCGTTGGAGTCGTAGCCGGTGTAGTTCACCGTCGCGCCGCCCGCTCCTGCGTGCACCGCGCTCGCCAGCCGCCCCGTTGTCGCGCTCATGTCCGGCCCATAAACCTTCCAACTTACCTCCGTGTTCTCTGTGTGCTCTGTGGTTAATCCGATTTCCAAATAACCAGCCGCACCGCGCGTCGGGATCGCCTCGACCGTCGAAGCCAATGCGAGAAAAGAGCCCAGCAAAACCGCAAGCCAACGCCCGCCGCCTCTCGCACCGCTCACTGGAAACCTCGAACCCATTGCCAAAGCATTCACCACTTCAAAATCCAATCCGTCGAGTCCGTTGTTCAAAATTTATCGCAAGCAATCAGGGATCAAACGCATCTGGAAACATGAAACGAAGTATCTGCTATTAATGCCCGATCCCTTTTAATATCCCCTTTAACGTTAGCTGCCTGAGACTTCATTTTGGCTCCGGAACAGCGCCCCAAAAAATTCCTTGGTCTGGGTCTTCAAAGAGAATCCATGTAGCTCCAGTGATCGCGTTGATCATGTAGGTGCCCTTTGCAGCGAGCCCAGAGACAGAGATTTGGTATGCGGGGCCAGTCCAATCCTTGGGGACAACGTCCCTATCGTGCGCTTCCCTTTGTATCTTCTGCCATACATATCGCTTTGAGGACTGGACTAACTGCCAGGTATTTCCCGAGTATCGATCAAGAATATATGTCTCCTTCATCGCACGTGAGTTCTGAATTAGCTCATACTTTGCTGGTAGCGGCGGTGCTGTCGCGACTGGCTGTTGTGCAGGCATCTGAGCAGGAGCTATGGGCACAAAAACAGCAAGTGAAGCAACTCCAAGCAGTATCATTCTAGGTTTCATGTTCGACTCTTTCGTAGCAGCTAACGTCCGCGATCAGGTATCCCCACTTGCTTTTGGCGCAACTTCTTGCGACAGCAAGAATCGTGACAGAAGTGCCGAAGGCACGGGGATTAACTACAGCGCTCCGTTATCCTTTTTACTTCTTCATCAACAACTTGCTTTGCCTGCAATACTGTTGGCTCTGTGTCTAAGTGTTCTTCTGGTATGGCGCAGAAAAGCCTCCAAAGAGAAATTACCATTGCATTGCTGGTTAATCTCTCTGTGGATGATTCCACGGATACGCTGCCGTAATCAAAGTCCGAGGAATATCGCTCATACCAACTCATCGCTTTCACAAATCGCTTCCTTTTGTATTCGGATTCTTGTGAGTCTGAGTAATGATCTGAAAAATACTCGTAAGAAAGCTGTATTGGATCAATGGCCTCACCTGCTTTCGAGCGAAGACGCGCTTGTGAAAAGAATGCGAAGTGATCCTTCCACTCGCTGTATAGAAAATCGTATTGGTTTAGCATGGCTGCGAGAAGGGTATTTTTCTGTGGCTAACGTCTAGCTCATCCACGGCGGGGATGGAAGCCCGAATTCAAACTGGAGCGTTGCCCGCCGTTGGATGGAGCGTCTTCTTGAACGAAGGCGTCCGGCCATTGGCATCCACCACGGAATCGAGGTTGCCCTGGACGGCTCGCTTTCCAAATAACCAGCCGCACCGCGCGTTGGGATCGCCTCGACCGTCGAAGCCAATGCGAGAAAAAAGCCCAGCAAAACCGCAAGCCAATGCCCGAAGCCTCTCGCCCCGCTCACTGGAAACCTCGAACCCATCAGCAAGGCATTCACAACTTCAAAATCAGATCCGTCGAGTCCGTTGTTCAAAATTTATCGCAAGCACGGCGGACTCGAAACAATCGGCATAAAATTCCATAGACCAACGCGCATTCATCCAGCTCCAGCAAAAAATGAAAGGAAATGAACACCCAGCTTCCGGCTTTGCTACAAAGGCAATCGTTGGAGTTTCCCTTCGCTGTAATACTTAACTTTTGCGTTCTCACCGAAATAACTTTTGATGTCTCTGGCAACAGCTAATCCTTGTTGATCCAGACGTTCAATTTCTTCGGCTCGAAGGGAACGATCACTTTCATCAAGAGATATAATCGGCTGGTAAGAAGCCACCCAACTCGCAAGTCGTTGGGCGATTTCATCTGGCAATGCCAGCACTTTTATATCAACCGTTCCAGTGAAGTCCTCCTTAACGCCGGTTCCCAAGTAATCGGCAGTAATTGTGAGATAACGCATGCTTTTGCTAGTTTCCGCGAAATTGGCGGTGGAATATGGTCTGCGTTTGTGGGTTTACCGCCATTTCAAAAATACCGTCGGTTTTGTTAATGTTTCCCGGCATTCGGTAGAGCAATGATCCGTCTGCCTGTGTGATCGGCTTAGTCTTAAAAATTGCATCGTCAAGAGAATACGGAAAATTATGTCCTACTCCGTCTTCAACGCCTCTTGCTCTTATTCGCGGATGATACTTGAGACCATGCGAAAACGCATCGTCTACAACCCCCGCTGTCGTCCCAGTCACACCCTCCTTAACCACCGCCGCCTCCACCTTCGCCGCCGTAGCCGCTGTCGAACTCACTGCGTGGCTGGCACTCTTCGCCACTGCAACGCCCACTGCGGCTGTTGCGATTTTCCCAGCGGCGAATGCGTCGCCGAGACCGGGCAGCGACGACGCCAAGTTGAATCCCGCTCCCACTAAATCTCCACGACCCGCCGAAATCCCCGCGTTCACCAAATTGGAGGACTGGCGAAAATCGCTGTATCCCCCCATCGCCAAGCCGCTCAGTGAAAAAAGCAGCGTCAGCAGCAGCAAAAGCAGTCTCCTCATATGGTCAGTTCATTCTTCCACCTTTCTTCAGGCACCATGGGCACGTCGTAGTGGCAATTCACGATCCTGCATTCATGAGGTTTCGATGCACATCCTTGATTAACTCATCGCCTGCTACATCAGACGACTCGAGCGAAGTCATCAAAGGATAATCGTCAAAGACGAGGCGGAGATCACATCCGTTAATTCTGACCTGCCAGAGCCTCATGTCTGGACCGTCGTTCTTTTGTAGCACGCATCCTCCAAGTAGCCCCAAAAGCTGATCCGCAAGATCCGGAAAGGTATCCCAGTTAACCTGTTTCGATAAGTTAAGACAAAGGTGACCGGAAGCCATCTTGTCAATTTTAAGAACATCAAGAAGAGAGTTCATTTATTAAAAGCCCAGATCGCTGCCACCAGGCCGTGAGGCTGATCCGATGATTTGCTCCCATGTTTTTCCTTGAGCTCGAAGTTGCTCAATTGTTGGCCCGATAGGATTCCCGTATTTTTCAATATTGCGCAGCTCAAATTGCTTCGCGGCATCGGCTGGACCGAGATTTCTGTATTGAACTTTCAGCGCATTTCGCTCTGCATTTAAAAAGCGAGCGGTTGCTTCAGCGTTTTGACCTGCTGCTCGAGCCGAAAGCCCAAGGTCTGCAAGCCCTTCTACTTCGGAAACGTAGGCCTGACGCAGCGCCGGTGCCCCCACACCCTCCTTCACCACCGCCGCCTCCACTTTGGCCGCCGTAGCCGCTGTCGAACTCACTGCGTGGCTGGCACTCTTCGCCACTGCAACGCCCACTGCGGCTGTTGCGATTTTCCCAGCCGCAAACGCGTCGCCGAGACCGGGCAGCGACGACGCCAAATTGAATCCCGCTCCCACGAAATCTCCACGACCCGCCGAGATCCCTGCGTTCACCAAATCCGCCACCGCTCCGACTCCGGGCGCAAAACCCAATGCCGTCAACCCACCCTGCATGGCATCGAGCACCCGCGACGCCCCATACCCCGTCGGGTCGGCGAAATTGATCGGGTTCCCGCCCGCATACGCATACCAGTTCAACCCATCCATCGCTGGGTCGCTGTTCAGGAATCGCATGGTGAGCGGGTTGTAGTAGCGCGCTCGCATGTTGATCAGGCCGTTGGCGTCCGTCATCACGCCGAAGAACCCGCCATACAAAAACGGCGTGTCGAAGTTGCTCTGCCGATACCGGATCGTGCCGTAGGGGGAATACACCACGCGCTCGATGATGGCACCCGCTTGGTTCGTGAGCGCCGCTGTGTTGCCGCTTTGGTCGTAGTGGTAATAGGTCGCCGCGCCTGCGTCGTTCACCTCGTATTGCAAGCCTGCGCCGTAGACATACCGCGTGCGGATGCCGTTCTTGACGCGTTCCAGCACCTTCGGCAACGCGCCTTGGGGATCCACTGTGAGCGTCGTCGTTTCATTCGCGCTCGTGAGGCCCACGCGGTTGCCCTCCGCGTTGTAGCGGTAGGCGAACCCGCCTGCGCCGGTGAGCCGGTTGCGCGAGTCGTAGGTGTAATTGCCCATCGCTCCCGTGCTCGGCAGCGGCCCAGCGAGCATGTTGCCGTCCAGATCGTGCGCCACCGTCTGCCCGTTGAATGTCGCCAAGCGATTGGCCGTATCAAATGTCATCTGCGTCGCAGGCACCGCCGCCAGGCTCTGCGGCGTCACCGCAGGCGTCACATCCAGCGTCGCGATGTCATCGCTCGCGTAGTATCCGATTCCCCACACGATCCCGGCATCGCTGATCCCACTCGGCCGTCCCGCCGCATCATACGAAATCGTCCGCACCGTCCCGTTCGGCCGCGTCACCGTGGCCAGCCGTCCGTCGGTATTCCAAACATAGGTCGTCGTGCGCGGAGTCGCCGTGCTGCTCAGGCGGTCGATCACCTGATACAGCCGCCCGTCCGCATTGTAGGTGTATTCGATATGGCCCACGCCCGTCTCGGTGCCGCCGGGATAAATCACCTTCGCCAACTTCCCGCTCGCGTAATACCGATAACCAATCGTCTTCCCCGCTTCGGTGTAGCTGGTCACGCGATTCAGCCCATCATATGTCCGCGTGATCGTCCCGTTGCCGCCCTCGTTGACGGAGAGGAGGTTTCCGTTGGCATCGTAGCCGGTGTAGTTCACCGTCGCGCCGCCTGCTCCTGCGTGCACCGCGCTGGCCAGCCGCCCCGTTGTCGCGCTCATGTCCGGCCCATAAACCTTCCAACTTACCTCCGTGTTCTCTGTGTGCTCTGTGGTTAATCCGATTTCCAAATACCCAGCCGCACCGCGCGTCGGGATCGCCTCGACCGTCGAAGCCAATGCGAGAAAAGAGCCCAGCAAAACCGCAAGCCAACGCCCGCCGCCACTCGCACCCCTCACTGGAAACCTCGAACCCATCGCCAAAGCATTCACCACTTCAAAATCCAATCCGTCGAGTCCGTTGTTCAAAATTTATCGCAAGCAATCCGGGATCAAACGCATCTGGAAAAATGAAACGAAATGTCAACTATTAATGCCCGACCCCTTTTACATTGAAAACCGCAACCACCACAAGCGTGACGCTTCGGCTTGGCAGGAGGATCGTCACAGGCATCGAAGACCTCGGGCAGCACTCAATCTGGCCCTTACGCGCAACGCCCTGCTTGCCATCATTCCATTCAAACAAGGAGAACCTCTGTCCGCCTTCTTCGAATTTTACCACCGCCACCGCAGAGAAGCCCTCAACCTCATCCTCAACACGCGTCCCCTTCTATGACCAATCCAGCCAAACGCCCTACTTCATTCAACCGCCACAACATATTGTGGTAAAACTCGTCCAACTGCGGCGAAAAAATACAATTAGTGGGCGTTGATTGAGTCAAGTGCATACTCAGATAGTCTCATGTCATGTCGTAGGTGAGTTCATTCTTCTTCGGCTATCTCCGCCCACCAAATAGGATCAATTTCCATTTGCCGGGCGAGCACACGAACTTTGGGACGAAGCTTGTTGGGAACAGGTTTGTTCTCTTCCTTCGCGATCCCACAGAATGTTTCAAAGGCTAGACCGTATTCACCAGCCGTGAGGAACTGCTCCACTTCCCCAATCTCCGATGGAGTAAAGCCGCTCATTGCTTCCAGAAGCTCTCTGAGATCGGATTCCAATTGTTGGTAGTCGTAGCTCATGGGTTTCTTGGAACGTTGGTTGGAAACCCAGTGATGATGCCGCCACCTTCGCGTGGGCTTCCAAGAATCACTCTCAAATCTATTCCATCACGAGTCCCGTTTACAACTGTCCTTCCGCCCCGGCCTGTCACAAATGACGAGAGAGGGTCCGTCGCAACATCGGAAATTTCATGCATTACCCGATCAGCAGACCAACTTTGTGGGAATGCAGACTTGCCAGCACCTCCGGGAAACAGGTGTCCACCGCCCGTGGCGTCTCCTGTCAGGATGTGGGTTGTCCTCTGCGGGCTAGCCAGATTAACGAACTCTGGTGTCGTCTTCACCACCACCGCCGCCTCCACCTTGGCCGCCGTAGCCGCTGTCGAACTCACTGCGTGGCTGGCACTCTTCGCCACGGCCACGCCCACTGCGGCTGTTGCGATCTTCCCAGCGGCGAATGCGTCGCCGAGACCGGGCAGCGACGACGCCAAATTGAATCCCGCTCCCACGAAGTCTCCACGACCCGCCGAAATCCCCGCGTTCACCAAATCCGCCACTGCTCCGACTCCAGGCGCAAAACCCAATGCCGTCAACCCACCCTGCATGGTATCGAGCACCCGCGACGCCCCATACCCCGTCGGGTCGGCAAAGTTGATCGGATTCCCGCCCGCATACGCATACCAGTTTAGGCCATCCATCGCCGGGTCGCTGTTCAGGAACCGCATCGTGAGCGGGTTGTAGTAGCGTGCCCGCATGTTGATCAGGCCGTTCGCATCGGTCATCACGCCGAAGAACCCGCCTGTCCAGCGACAATTAAAAATGGTTTTCGGCGACAATTAGAAATGACCCCCGACGACAATTAGAAAACACGGTCTATCTTGGGGTAAAGAATCGCTGATTTTCGCGTAGGGAATCCCGAAGGGAG
>JBILWM010000001.1:0-86690 GCA_044369905.1 Terrimicrobiaceae bacterium
TTTAGGACGTTTGACATCGCCCGATTGAGCGCGCTTTCCAGCGCTTCCAAAAGGGCTCTTCAGACCGTCGAAAAGTGGTGCATTTTGAAGTGACCGCGAGTGGTGCATTTTAAGTGACCGCCGACAGAAAAAAGCTCGGGTATGGAAATACTTGGTGCCTGTGTGGGGTTCTATGGGCAGATTTATTTTGACTTTGCAGGGTATTCGTTGATGGCGATCGGGGCTGCGAACTGGCTGGGATACACGATTCCGGAGAATTTTTGCTTTCCGTATCTGGCGGCATCGGTGGTGGATTTCTGGCGTCGGTGGCATATTTCGCTGAGCAGTTGGTTGCGGGACTATGTTTATATTCCGCTGGGCGGAAACCGGCTCGGGGAGACGCGGAGATATGTGAACCTGGCTGTCACGATGTTGCTGGGAGGTCTCTGGCACGGGGCGAGTTGGAATTTTGTGATCTGGGGCGGGTTGCATGGAACCGCGCTGGCGGTGAATCACCTGTGGGCGGATTTCAGAAAAAAGAGGGGGGCTGGCATGGCGGTGCCGCTTTGGGCGGGTCTGTTGGGGCTTATGTTGGCTTGGGTGTTGACTCAGGGGTTTGTGATGCTTTGCTGGGTGCCGTTCCGGGCGGAATCGTTCGGGGATACGGTGAGGGTCTTTGAGGAGCTTTGGAGTGTGGTGATCGGAGCGGGCGGCCAGGCCAAAAATTTCCCATGGATGCTGGTGCTGTTGCCACTGGCGGTGGATACTTTTCTGGTTTCACAGCGGGAGGCAAGTGGGCGCTGGGTGGTGCGGAAACCGGTGCTGGCCGCAGTGCTTTTGACCTTGGCCGTGCTGGTCGGGATTTTGTTCATGAGGGTGGAATTGGTGCCGTTTTTGTATTTCCAGTTTTGACCAGCAGAATTAACCACAATCGAAAAGGCGGGGCCTTTGAGATAGAGCAACCGAAGGTTGGCCCGAAGGGCGAGCTGAGCGGGAGCGAGCGAGTCAAAGAACACAGAGAGCGCTGAGCAGGAATGGTTTCATCGTTTTTACAAAACTCACATGAAAAATCTGTTCATGCTGACTTCCTTCAAAAAAATTCGTTTCGGCCACAGTGCGAAATTTAGATTGCAGTCTAAATAAATTGCTTTAAATTTTGACTCTACTCCAATGATTGAAATTATTCTGGAAACATCCAAGCGTTTGATCGACGCGGTTCCGGAGGGTATGCACCGCTTTTTGTTTGATGCCTTTTCGATGGAAGAGCGCTTGAATGGGTTGGTCGGGCCGAGAGGGGTGGGAAAGACGACCCTTCTTTTACAGTATTTACGGGAAAAGCGCGGCGCTCCGGGAGAGGCTGTTTATGCCTCGGCAGATCATATTTTTTTCAATCGAACCGGACTTTTGGAGTTCGTTCGGGAGTTGCACTTGCATGATGGAACGAAATTTTTCGTGTTCGACGAAGTGCACAAATATTCCGGCTGGGAGCAGGAGCTGAAAAATATTTACGATTCCTTTCCAGAGGTGCATGTGGCTTTTTCGGGAAGTTCGAGTCTGGCGCTGCAGCGAGGGAGGCATGATCTATCCAGGCGCGCCGCCTTGAGCCATTTGCCAGGGCTGTCCTTTCGGGAATTTTTGAATTTTCGCACTGGTGCTGCACATGCTTGTATCAAATTCGAGGATTTGCTGGCGAATCCATCGGGCGTCAGTGGGGAGTTGGCTCGGATTCCTCGCGTGGCGGGTCTTTTTCGGGATTATCTGGCATATGGCTACTATCCCTTCTTCTTGGAAGGCGGCTGTCATTTTTTTGAAAAGCTTCGGGCAGTGGTTGAGAAATCCATCCACGAGGATATCGCGGCGAATTATAGTTTGCGCACGGAGAGCTTGCCGAATTTCAAAAGAATTCTCGCATTTCTGGCCACGATTCCTCCGGGTGGAGTGAATATTCACAAGATGGCGACGAACCTGGGAATTGATGATAAAACGGTGGCGCACTACTTGGAGATTTTGCAGGAAACGGGGTTGGTGCGTCCGGTTTCAGCAGGAGCGAGAGGACATGGTGCGCTGAGAAGGACCGGGAAAGTCTATTTGGACAACACCTCGCTGATGCACGCTGTATGCGAGGGACTTGGACAGGGGGTGGATCTTGGAACCATGCGGGAGTTGTTTTTTGTGCAATCTGTGGAAAATGCGGGTTTAAAAGTTCAATTGAGCGGGAAAGGGGGGGATTTCCAGATCGGCGAAAATCTTTTCGAGGTGGGCGGTGCTAATAAGAGGCGCGGGCAACTTCCGGCGACGGATTCAAACGAATTTGTTGTTAAGGATGGAATTTTGGTAGGTGGTCGCCGAACAATCCCGCTTTACTTGTTTGGCTTTTTGTATTGAGGGTTTTAATGGATGCACTCGTTTTGATACCGGTCGGGGCATTGGTTTTGGTGGCTTCTTTGCGGTTCGATAGCGCCGTCGGGCGAGGATGGAGGTGTGCCGGCGCGGTGGGGGCTGTGATTTGTCTTTTCCTTGGTATCCGTGCGATGTTGCCGGACGAGACGGTTTTTTTCGCATCGGAAGTTGCCAGGCGCGTGCGGGGTCAAGTGGCGGAGTTCCAAAAGAGCAATGCCCGGGATTTTGTTGTGGTGGAGGGGAGCAGTGTCGCCGCGCATGGTTGCAATCCCAAGGTATTGAGGGAAGAGATGGCGAAAAAGGGCGAGGATGTCGGCGTGCTGCAATTTTCAGCCCAGGGGGCGAATCACTTCGAACGCACTTTTTTGATGGAGGCTTTCTGGAGGAGATTGGCGCCTGGGGAGCGGGAGCGGTTGGAGTCGGGACGGGTGGTGGTGCTGCGGGAAGTGTTCGACGCTTATGACCGCGATCCGCTTTATCTTTTTGCAAAGGATTCCTACACCGAGCGGGCAAAAGTTTACATGTCGCCGGAGTATGCATGGGCGGCATGGCTAGCGTTTCTGGCAGGGATGCCGAACGGAATTTCTGAAATAGAAAAATGGAGGCGGAGTTTGGAGATGGGAGGAGTTGTCTTGGATAGGTTGCTGTTGAACCGGTTTGCCGCCGGTGCGCTGAGCGGGATGGATGCGAGGGCGAGGAAAAGAAGGACCGGGGCGTTTTTTCCTCTGGAGGGTGTTAAAGAAAATTTTGACTTCGCTGCCGCCGCAGCGGCCACAGGTGGGTGGAAGGATGATCCGGTTGAAACCGATGGACTGCCGCCCGGTTGGTTGGCAGGTCGTGAATTTTTTCATGCGCGGACGAAATCCTGGGTGGATGAGGAAGTTTTTTTTGCGATGCCCTCGCTCGAAAGTCATCGGAGGGATTATCAATTGGGTTTCAAAAGGCGTTTTGAAGGCCTGATGGTCGGTCCACCGAGCCGAGAGGATTTGGAGCTTTTTCTCAACAAAGACTATTGGTTTGATGGCGTGCATCCAACGGGCGCGGGAGCCCTGCTTTTTACCAAATGGCTTGCGGAAAAATGGTGTGTTGATGGAGTGGCCAGGTGATGGAGAGCGAACGAATATTGCTGGTGGTGCCTTGTTACAACGATGTGGCAAGGTTGTCGGAGTTTCTGCCGGAGTTGGCGACGGGGTTGACCGCGAAGTTCCGCGTTGTGGTGTCGGATGATGGTTCGGAGGTCAAGGAGAGAGAGGCTTTGCAAAGGTTGGTGGACGGGGTGCGGGAAAAGGGAACGGCTGGATGCACTGTGGAGGTTGTTTTTACTGAGAGAAACACGGGAAAGGGCGGTGCTTTGATGAGGGGGTGGGCCAAACTGGGGGATGAGGCGTGGGTGGGATTTGTGGATGCGGATGGGGCTGTGGGGCTCTCCGAGATTCTGCGGGCGGAGGCGTGGCTGGGTGAGCAGTCGGGCATCGATGCTCTGTTCGGAAGCAGGGTGAAGATGCTGGGGCGCCGGGTTGAGCGCTCATGGAAGAGGCATTTGAGTGGTAGGATTTTTGCAACTATGGTGTCGGAGTTGGGCCGGGTGCCGGTGTATGATTCGCAATGTGGCCTGAAGTTGGTTCGGGCCGCTTCGTATCGAAGGGTGGCCCCGTTTTTGCAGACGGAGGGTTTTGCGTTTGATGTGGAGTTGTTGCTTTTGCTTATGAAGCTCGGTTGTCGCGTCGTGGAGTTTCCGGTGGATTGGCGCGATGTGCCGGGGAGCAAGGTGAGCTTATTACGGGATTCTTGGCGGATGGCGCGGGAGGTCGTGAGGATTCAAAAGCGAGTGGCCAGATTGGATTTGGATTCTTCGAAAACGGTTTGAACCCGAATGCAGTAGAATTAACCACAGAGGACACAGAGAGCACAGAGAATGAGTTATTTGCACTTCAATAAGTATTCAATATTTGGAGCAAACTCCAACACTCACCAAGGCTCTCTTGTGAATGCTCTGCATCCTGCTTTATCCCGCCTGAGATGCAAGTGCGTAGGCGGATCATCCTGTTTAAAAATCCGTTTTTGGTTTGAATATGGTTACCGTTGATTCATGGCGGGGTTGGTGTGATTCGGTGTTTTGGGCGGATGAGGGACCTCAAGGCTCTATGGAATTTGGCGCGGGGGAGGTTGTTTTTTGCAAGATCGACGAGGTCATGCGTTTTTTCGAGCGGTTGCGGTTGACGCGTCGCAGGGTGGTCTTGGTGACGGGGCAGGGCGATTTCCCGTGCGATGGATGGCGGCAGGGTTTTTTACCGGCGAATGTGGTGCATTGGTTTGCAACGAATGTGACGCAGCCTCACCCGCGAATCACGGCATTGCCGCTTGGTCTTGGTTCGCCATCTTCGCCTACGACTCTCACTTTGGAAGCCATCTTGGATGCGCGGCGGGATGCACGACCACGCGACAAGTGGCTGTATGTGAATTTCCGTCCCGATACGAATCCAGCGGTGAGGGGGCCGGTCTTCGAGTTTTTCCAACATCGGCCAGAGGACTGGGTCTCGTGTGAACCGCCGGACCAGCGGGGGAACAACGGAAAGTTTTTGGATCAAATCCTGCGCCACCGTTTTGTGCTGTGTCCGCCCGGAAATGGTGTGGACACGCACCGTATGTGGGAGACATTGGTCGCAGGAGCGATTCCTGTGGTTCTACGCTCCCAAGCCATGAAGCCGTTTGAATCTCTGCCTATTCTTTTTGTGGAGGATTATCGGAAGGTCACGATTGAGTTGCTGGAAGCGGCGTGGGCTAAAGTCAAAACTCCCGAAGAGGTTCCTGTCATGATGCACGAAGATTTTTGGGCTGCTCAAATTTTAAAAGAGAAGAACCGATTGAAGGGGCGCGAAACCATGCCGCTGCCGGAGTGGATTCGGGAGTCGGTAAGGTATGGTCTTGGTATGGTGGCGAGGAGGGTGCGCAAGTGAAATGCCCGGAAAAATTGTTGCGAGTAACCAGTGGCTGCTAAGGGGTGTGACAGCTTTTTAGCCGAAAAACTGCGTGGAGTTTCGAGAAAATAGCCGCAAAAAGGCGCAAAAACCTTAAAAAGTAAAGCGTGCATAGAGTGCAAGGCACTTTTGTATTTTTTCGCTTAGGGCTCAAACAGAAACTAATGTCAAAAACAATTCTTTGCTGCTGCTGCTAATTTTTTCTTGCATGAAACTGTCATTATTCGACAGTATCTAGCAAATGCAGGCTTTGACGGAATGGGTTTTATTGAAGACCAAGAAAGGATGGTTCACCAAGAGGGAGGCGCTTGATTGGTTGGGCAAAGGAGGGGCGGTTTTTGATGGGGTATTGAAGCGGGCGTTGGCTGCGGGAGAAGTTTTGCGGGTTGCACGAGGTTTATACTGCCTCCGTTCGGATTTAATGGCTTGTAAGTTGGATCCGCATGTTTTTGCGCCTCTGATTTGTGAGCCAAGTTATGTGAGCTTTGAGTCGGCGCTGGCTTATCGGGGGTGGATTCCGGAAGCCGTTTTTTCGTTTGCATCGGCTTCGCTCAAGCGGAGCAGAGAGTTCGAAACGCCATTTGGAGTTTTCTCTTATCGAAGAGTGCCGCAAGAGAGTTTTTATGCGGGCGTGGAGCGCGTCGAGTTGGAAACAGGTGGTGCATTTTTTGTTGCCGAGCCATTGAAGGCCATGGCTGATTTGGTATACTTGAGTGGGTGTGATTGGGATTCCTCAGAGCCGGTGCTTGAAAGCTTGCGTGTCGAATGGGAAAACCTGCGTGAATTGAAGGGAGCGGATTTCGAGGAAATCGAGGGGTGTTACAGGTCGGGGCGCGTGCAAAAATTTTTGAGCGGATTAAGAAAGGATTTGGGGCAATGAGCGTTCGTGTGATTCAGGAGCGTTTGAACTCCTATCTCTGTGCCTCGGCAATTGAGGAGGAGCAGGCGCTGCGTGAGATCACGCAGGAAATTGTCTTGGCGGCGCTTGGCCGAACGGCTTTTTTCGACAAAGTGGCCTTCCAAGGTGGCACTTGCTTGAGGATTTTTCATGGGGTGAACCGCTTTTCCGAGGATTTGGATTTTGCGCTGCGGGTCCCTGACAGCGATTTTGAATTGGGCGGGTATCTGAGAGCGGTGGTGGAAGATTTGGGAGCCTTTGGCTACCAGATCGAAATCGACGATCGAGGTGGCCTGGACGAGGTGGTAAAAAAAGCCTTTCTCAAGGATGATTCAATCGGTCGCCTGTTGAAGTTGGGATTTCGACCGAAGAGCGGTCCGATGCGTAAAATTCGAATCAAGTTCGAAGTAGATAGCAATCCTCCAGCAGGTGCGGCGTATGAGGTGAAGATTATGGATTTTCCGTTTCCTGGTGCGGTTTCTCTTTTTGATTTGCCGAGTTTGTTCGCGGGCAAAATGCATGCGCTGCTCTGCCGGGAATATGTGAAGGGCAGAGACTGGTATGATTTTCTCTGGTATGCGGCGCGGTCCACACGGCCGAATTATGAGCTGCTTTCTTCGGCTTTGGATCAAACGGGTCCTTGGGCGGGGAAAAAGCTTTTTGTGGATGATTCTTGGTGTCGTCGGGAATTGTCGGCAAAGATTGAGTCCTTGGATTTTTCGAAGTTATGTGAGGATGTGAAAAGGTTTCTCAAACCGGTTGAAGTGGCGTCGCTGAATCTCTGGACAAGGGAATTTTTTCTGGATCGTGCGGCGAAGCTTTTCTCCTCATCAAAAAATGCATCCTCCGACGCTAATGGGTGATAGAATTTCCATCGTGGTGCCGGCTTTTAATTGCGCGCAGTGGCTTAGTGCTGCTGTGCGGAGTTGTCTAGAGCAGAGCATGACGCCTTTGGAGGTGATGGTGGTGGATGATGGGAGCACCGATGCCGCTCCGGAAGTCTGTGCGACTTTTGGGGGTCATGTGCGTTCTGTTCGATTGGAAAATGGCGGGGTCTCGCGAGCCAGAAACATTGGCGCGAAAATGGCTCGCGGCGAGTGGTTGGTTTTTTTGGATGCGGATGATGTTTTGTTGCCACACGCGCTGGCGGCTTTGCTCAAGTGCGTGGAGAGAGAGAAGGCGGGCGTGGCGTATGGCATGGTGATCGAGCGTTCAGAACCTGGAAAGCTGGCTAGGCTGAATGGCTTTGATTTTGCGGCGGCCCCCCCCCCAATGGCGGCGCAACGCACGCTAAGAAGAGGTGCGGTGGCTACACCCGGTTCTGCGATTGTGCGGGCGGATTTGCACAAGCGGGTGGGGGGATTCGTGACGGGATATGAGCCATTGGAAGACCGTGACTACTTTGCAAAGTGTGGTTGCCTCGAGCGGGTGGCGTTTTGTGACACGGTGGTCTTGGACAAAACTTGGCGTCCGGCTTCGCACGGGTCCCAGCACGCCAAGCGGATTTTTCGAGGTCAGCGTGCCCAGCGGGATTTGAGGCGCTGGTTGGACGGTCGCAGGTTGGACTCGGCTTGGATGCCAAGTGATGTCCAATTTTTGAAATGGGCGCTTGATGAGGCGGTGTGGTGGAGGTGTCCTGAGATTATCGCTCCTTTAAGGAAATTGGCTCACGAGGCGGGGGTGCCTCATTGGAGGTCGTGGCTGTATGGTATGGTGGTGCGCCGAACCGAGCCGGCATGGATCAATGTGGAGCCACAGGTGCTGCAAGAGTAGCCGCAAAGAGGAGCGAAAAAGCACAAAAGGAGAGACCACAGGTGACGCTTAATAAACATTTGAAGTGGGATTTTTTTGTGAATTTTGAGCTTTTTTGCGGCTATCAGATTCCTGAATTTTGTTGACGAATGGATTCACCGTTTTTTTCCGTTATCACGCCGAGTTGGAACCAAGGGAAATTCCTGCGCGGCTGCATCGAGTCAGTGCTGGCACAAGGAGACTCCGATTTCGAGCACTTGATTTTCGATAATTGCTCGACGGATGACACCGCAAATGTGGCGGCGGAGTTTCCTCATGTGCGGTTTTTCTGCGAGAAGGATTGTGGTCAGTCCGACGCCGTCAACAAAGGACTCCGCTCGGCCCGAGGCGAAATCATTTGCTGGCTGAATTCGGATGATGAATACGAAGCTGGAGCCTTCGCCGCCTTGCGACGGGTTTTTGAAAATCCCGATATTCAAGTGGTCTTCGGAGATGTGCGCCAGGTGGGATACGATGGTGCTGGTGACGCTCTGGCGTGCGGTTGTTTCGAGACGCGTTTGGACTTGGTGCGATGGTGGAGCGGTCGGGTCAAGCTGCACCAGCCGGCCGTTTTTTTTCGCCGTTCCGTGCTGGAAAAAATAGGGCCGCTTCGCGAGGATTTGCACTACGCGATGGATTATGAATTTTGGTGGAGGATGTCGGAGGTTTTCAGATTCGAGTATCTGCCTCAGGTTTTGGCGGTGCAGCACCGACAGCCTGGCTCCAAGACGATCTTGGCTTGGCAGAAGGTGCTGGAGGAGCGTGAGCGGATTTTCTTCCCCTTCTACGGATTGGTGGATTGCGGATCGCGGCGGGAACTGATGAGGCAAAAGCGAGATGCTCTCTCAAAGATTTATTTGGATCAAGCCTACGCGGTTGCGGCAGCCCGTCCCTCGCAGGGTCTTCAACTTATGCTGCGCTCGCTTGTCGAAAGGCCTAGGGAGTTTTTTGGTTTCCAGTGGGCTGGGGTTTTGAAAAGGGCGATCTTTTGAAAACCTGCATTCTTGTTTCTGTCTGGCCAGACTACCGCTGGCTGGTTCCCATTCTTGAAGGCATGCTGGCGGAATTTTGGCCTGGTCATCCCGAGTTGATTTTAACAAGCGAGGTTGGCAATGGCAGGAACTGGACGCGAAATCTTTTGGCAGGATTGGAAGAGGCCGAAAAAAGGGGGTTTGATTCAGTTTATTTGATCAACGAGGAGCATGTGCCGATTGGTCCATGCAATTTGGATTTCTTGGGGTCAACTCTACCGAATTTGGCATCCGAGCTTGGAGCGGTCTATGTTTCGCTCTTTGGCTGGGACAACAAGCGTTTTTGTTCAAAAAGCCCCTTGCTTGGCAGTGAAAAATTCCAGTGGATGCGGCTTGTGGGACCTCGCGATCCGCGATTCCATTTGCATCCCGCATGGTGGCGATTGGATGCGCTCAAGGCATGTTGCCATTTGGTTTTGGAAGATGGCCGAGAAAATGGTTCTGCATGGCATTTTGAAAAGCTATGCGATGATGATGATGCCAATTTGCCAAAGGAATTTATTGGTTCTTGTTATCAAGTTTGTGCGGCGAGTTGCGGAGTCGAGTCGAACGGGGCTTTGACTCAAGCAGCCCGAGTTTTTCAGCGGTGGTTGGGGAACAAAGCGATGGCGGTTTTGCCTCATATGAGGGTAGATTTTTTACGCTCGGCTTGGCTTGGATTTTGGAATTTTGACGATGTTGTGAGCTCTGGGGCTTATCCGATGGTTTTTTCGGGTGTTTTGGCAAAGGGAAGGATCAATCCGGCTTTTCTCAAACATTGCCAAAGGGGTGGTTTGGTTAAGAAATGGACCGCGATCATCTACAACTCACTTGAAAAGAAAATGTCCTCATGATGAGAAATTTGCGCGCGCTATGCCGGCGTCTTCTGGCGTGGGTCGGCTGGGGACTTGGCTCAATCACGATTTTTTTCTGGTCCCGACCCAAGCGGGACGAGTTTCCGGTTCCGGTTCACATGCTGGTGTCGGCATCAAGTTGGCACTGTGGTTTGCTTGCAGCCATGAGTCTGGAGTGTCACAGCCCGAAAAACTGGCGTTTTGTCATCCATGAAGATGGAACAGTCACCGAATCGCAGAGGCGGAAAATACTTAAAGCATTGCCAGGCAGTCGTTTTATCTCGCGGCGCGAGGCGGAGGATACAATGGCCAAGAAACTCCAGGCTTATCCGCATTGTCGCGAAAATCGCTCCAAGCATAATTTTTTCCTCAAGTTTTTTGATTCTCTAGCATTCTTAGATCATCCAAAATTTTTGCTTTTGGATTCGGATGTTTTGTTTTTCAAAAAACCCGAGGAAATCATCAAGTGGGTGGAAGCCGACTCAGTGGAGATTTTCTATAATAAAGACACTCAGGAAAAATACTCGAGTCCGCGAAGTGAAATTGAAGAGGTCTACAAGGTGAATCTCTTTGAAAAATTCAACTCCGGTCTCGTTTTGATGCAGGCCGAGGCCATGAGGCTTGATTTGGCAGAGTCTTTTTTAGGTGCATTTGAGAAAACCGCGCATCACCCACAGTTTTTTGAGCAAACTCTTTACTGTTTGATGGCCTCAGCATTGGGGCGCGGGGGTGGGTTGCCGCTGAAGTATGAAATCAGCTGGGGATACTTAAGAGACAGGAAAGCTGTTTGTCGCCACTATGTGGGGGCTTTCAAGCACGACCTGCTTTATATTGAAGGCGCAACTTCACTTTTTCTCAAGTTGCTTCCTGATATCTTGCTCAGACCTGTTAAGTCGGCTTTTCAAAACTTTTGTTTTTTATCTGTCATAGTTTTACTGATTGCAGCTCTTGTCGTCGCGGGAGGGCGGGTTTGTTTTCAGACCGACTTCAAAAAAGTCGTGAGCAAAATATTCGGGGAGCCCTTTCCTTCATTGGAAGTGCGTTCAGGCATTCCCCGATTTGTTGAGAAACTTCAAAAGGATTCCTCTGTAATGGTTGGATTTATTGGTGGCTCCATAACTCAGAACGCCGAGAATGGCGGGTTTGTTTCTGCGTTGAATGACCACCTCTCCGAAGCATTTCCAAATGTTGCAGTTCGAATATTGAATGCCGGTATGGCATCGACAGATTCTGCTTGGGGCGCGAAACGAATTGATCGCGACCTTTTGAAAAAAAAGCCGGACTTGGTCTTTGTAGAATTCGCCGTGAATGATGGAGACCGCGCTTCGTCCGGGGATATGGAGAGAATTGTTCGAAAAATCCACGCCGCCGACCCGTCAATCGATATTGTGTTTCTTTACAGCACCAGCGATTCAGCCTTTCGAAAGCTGCTTGCTGGAAAGATTCCTCACGCTATTCATGAACACGAAAAAGTGGCCCGTCATTACGGCATCCCGTCGATCATTTTAGGGACCGACTTGGCAAGGAGAGTTTCGACCGGCGAGTGGAAATGGGAGAATTTCTCATCGGACTCCTGTCATCCAACCCCGTCTGGATACGATTCTTACAGCAGGGATTTATTGGCTTCATTCAATAAATTATTGGCAGCAAAGGCTGCTCTTCCAGCGGAGTTTCCCGCTCCACTTGCCGCAAATTTTGAAATACACCCCCCAAAAAGGGTTGCCAAGCATTTTTCAGATACTGTTTCCAGCGGGAATGATGCAGGTGAAATGTCCAACTCTTCCGAGCGTATGCCGATTTTTGGCCTCGAATGGATAGATAGTCCTGTTTTCAAATCTCGCTCTGGTTCATCTTGGAACCTTGGATATCGCATTTTTCAATCCATGCCTGATCAGGATGATGATTCCGCAGAACCTGCGAGTTGGCACCCTGCAAATTGGTTTGAAGAGGCGGGTGGTTTTACTGGCGAGCGTTCCCGTATTATCGCGGATTCCTCGAGTGACGCCTCGCTGAGCAGTTTGTTTATTGCCCCTTATCTTTTTGGGGGGGGCGTTGAAGTTCCGCAGATCGATTGGACGCCATCGCAGCAGGGCGATTATGTTATCGATCTTTCTGTTCAAAAAATCGAAGGCCATGTCAATGGGCCTCCAGCGGTTGCAGGTTTCAACCTGTTTGTGAGGCAATCCAATGAAAAAATGCATAAAGTAGCCAGTATTGACGGGCGGGATGGGCATTCGCTGACACTCAGGCAAACGATTTCTTTCCAAAGTGGGAACTCGCTCTTGATTCGTCCGTATGCAAAAGGCTATGAATTTGTCGGCTTCAAAGGGCTCAATGTGACGCTTGCTCGGATTGGAAAACCTCCCGCGCTGTGAGGGTCTGGAGTGCCGACTTCCTAATTATCAAAATTTATCGCATTTTCTAAAAATGGCCTATCTCCGACACACGCTCATCCGCCCCATCCACCCTGGGTTTTGGTTTAAAACCGCGATGCATCTTCTTACTCCGGGTGGCTTTGGCTACATACGAAAGCTTCGCCGCATGCAGGACGCTGCTTACAACCACGAGCGCGACAAACACGAGGTGCGGAAGAAGCACCATGGGGAGGGAGGCTGGAAATCCGAGAAAGATGGCGATGTGCTCAAGCGCGACTACGCCACCTACGAGGAGTATGTGACCCACCAGAAGCAGAAACTTGATGAGATGCTGAAAATGAAGGGTGGGTTCAGCAACTGGGACATTTGCGAATACCGGCTGAAATTCTACTCTCGCTTCAAGCACCTGCAGGGCTTGCTTCCCCAAGACGCAAAAATTCTTTGTTGCGGCGCCCGCCAAGGCACGGAGGTCGAGGTTCTTCACGATCTGGGATTTCGCAACGCCTATGGAATCGACCTAAATCCGGGACCCGACAACCGCATCGTGCGTCAGGGCGATTTCATGAATATCGACCTGCCGGAAGGGTCCCTCGATTTGCTCTACACAAACTGCGTCGATCATGCTTTCGACCTAGAAAAAATGATGGCCGAGCACGCGCGTGTGCTGAAGGCCTCCGGATTTTTGCTCTATGACATGGGCATCAACATGGAGGAAGGCAAGGGTGGGCCGTTCGAGGCCGTATCCTGGGACCGCACCGAGGATTTGGTGGTCAGCCTGCTTGGCAGATTCCACAAACTTATCCGTTCCGAGCGCGACGAGCAGTTCGGCGGTCAGTGGCTCTGGGTGCTGTTACAAAACAAAAAGTGACGCGCATTGTTGGCATTGTTCTCGTGAAAAACGAGGATCGCTTCGTGCGGCAGGCTGTTGAAAA
Organism: Terrimicrobiaceae bacterium; assembly: GCA_044369905.1. GTDB lineage: Bacteria > Verrucomicrobiota > Verrucomicrobiia > Chthoniobacterales > Terrimicrobiaceae > UBA967. The sequence continues at coordinate 13,218 of JBILWM010000001.1, forward strand.
CGCCCTCCCGGCTTGCGACGAGATGCTTCTGGTGGACAATGGATCCACGGACGGAACAGCGCCTGTCCTTCAGGAAATTTACGCCTGTAACACTGATAAAGTGCGCCTCCACTCGATTGCGCACCCCAGCGAGTCCCATGATTTTTTGAAACCCCACGCCGGTTCGGACACCTGGGTGTTTGCCGTCGATGGCGATGAGATTTACGATCCCGCCGGTTTGCAGCGGTTTCGCCGAATGGTGCTGAATGGTGATTTCCGGAGTCATTGGATGGTTTTGGGAAATGTCCTGCACTGCGAAAAAATCGATGCCTCCCGGGCCTGCGGTTGGATGTCCCCGCCAAGCCGAAGCATCACGAAGTTCTACAATTTCGCTGCGATCGAGTCGTGGGGCGGCGACACTCCCGAGCGCTTGCATGGAGGCTCTCCGGTCTTTCGCCCCGGTTTTTCGGAATCGCTCAAACGCCGCTTGGAACTCGAGTATGCTTGGGAATCCTCGCCCTTGCGTTGTCTCCACACTTGCTTCATGCCGCGTAGTAGTGCGGATGCCGCCGTCCAGTCGCGCGAGAACATCATGGAAACCTACCGTGGAGGATTGACCAACCGCATCAAACGCACTCTCCGGCGCCTGCTTTGCAAACCGGAGGAATCCCGTTGGAAGCGCGAACGCTACATGCGCGGCGAGAGTGTCTGCGTCGATGCCACGCCATTTTTCACGCCTCGCTGATGTCTATTTTCTCCAAAAAACCCGTGGCCACAGTCGCCCTGAATCTGCGTCCACGGAGAGGTTCCTGGGGCGGGGCCAACCAGTGGACATCCCAGCTTGTGCGTTTTTTTGAATTCAGCGGATGGGGGGTTCGCTTCGATCTCAAACAGGCGGTCGATGCCGTTGTTCTCACGCACACGGGACTCAGCGCGCACACGGAATTCGGCGTGGAGGAGTTTGAAAATTTTAAAAAAAACCACCCGCGCGTGCCTTGCCTACATCGCATCAACGACAATGATATTCGCAAAGAGACAACCAGCATGGACGAGCTTCTCGCCCGCACCAATCGCCTGGTTGACCATACGGTCTTTGTGTCCGGCTGGCTGCGCGACCATCACTCCGCAAAGTGGTTTGACGCCTCCAAGCCCCACTCCGTTATCGTTCCCGGTGCCGACAGCCGATTTTTTCATCCACTGGGTGCTCGCAAACGATCCGCCGGGGAGCCTGTTCGATTTGTGACCCACCACTGGTCCGACAACTGGAAGAAAGGCTTCGATGTTTACCAACAGATGGACGAACTCATCTCCGGACCGCTTCTGGGGAAAGCCGAGCTTTGGGTGATCGGGCGCTGGCCTGCGGACCTCAAGTGGAAATCCACCCGCACATTTCCTCCATCCAGCGGAGCCGCTTTGGCTGCGATTTTGCGCGAGTGCGACGCCTATGTGAGCGCCTCGCGTTTTGAGCCGGGAGCGATGCATGTCGCCGAGGGCCTCCAGTGCGGGTTGCCGCTGCTTTATCACCGCGATTCCGGCGGCACAGTTGACCAGGGGCGGCTTTATGGAATGCAAATCAGTTATGATCTCGAGACCACTCTTGAAGAATTCGCCTTGCGCCTGCCGGAATTCAAAAAGGCGCTCTTGGAATCGCCCCCTTCCGGCACCCGCATGTGTGCCGAGTATTTCAACCTTGTGCAGAAACTCATAGTTCATGCGTCTTAAGGTCCATTTCACAGCCGGCGACGGCAAGGGGTGGGCGCTGGATGAGGATCTCCGGCAGATTCGAGCATCGCTCCAAGGCAAAATCCGGGAAAGCTCGGCAGCGGCGGCACAGGTCATTCACGCGCCCTTCTGGCAAAACCTCGCCATGGTCGAACCCGGCATCTTGCGCAGGGCCTTCGTCATCGCCCATGCCGATAATCCCCCGTTTTTCTATGTCAAACAGCCGGAGTTCGCGCTGGGGCAGACTTGGGTGGACTTGTGGGTGGCGCGTTCCACCGAGGCTCTGGAGCAATTCCAGGCGCTCGGCCTCCCGGCGGTTCACATCCCTTACACGATCGATCCCAAGTTGTTTTTTTCGATCGAGGATAAAAAGGCATTGCGACGCGAATTCGGAATTCCCGAAGACGCCTATGTGATCGCGAATTTCCACAGGGACACGGAAGGTGCCGATTTGAAAACGCCCAAGTTTCAAAAAGCTCCGGAGATGATGGTGGCCATTCTGAAGCGCGTGCGCCAATCGGGTGCCAGCTTTCATGTCCTGCTCGCCGGGCCCCGCCGACACTGGATCAGAGCCGAACTCAATCGCGAGAGGATTCCTTTCACTTTTGTAGGTCAGGCAGGTATCGCAGGTGATGACTTTGGAAAAAACATTCTCTCTCGCGACACACTCAACAAACTCTATAACGCTGCGGACCTGCACTTGGTTCCCTCCCGATGGGAGGGGGGACCGCAATCTGCGATGGAAGCAGCCGCATGCCGGTTGAAGCAGTTGTGCCCGCCGATCGGTGTTGCGAGGGACATCCTCGAGCCCATTTCGCTTTTTGAATCCGCCCCACAAGCCGCCGAAAAAATCATCGACGATATTCGCAAGAGCACGCTGGCCCCGACTGTTGAGCGGCAATTCAGCCGCTGGCACTCCTTGCATACCACGCCGACACTTGCTGCGGAATTGGTGAAACTTTACGAAGACCTGCCTTCCAACGAGGTCTTTCAAAATAAAATCCCCGCTCAGCGCCCTTCATTTCTCGCCGCCCACATCAGTCAATTGCGTTTCACCATTCAACGGCGCACCCGAGCTCAATCCCTTCCATCGGCCATTCGCTGGAACCACTTGGCCGGACGCAATGCGGATTTGGACGAAATCATGGACTGGGTTCGGGCTATGCTGCGGGAGTGGAATATCACCTGCACAAACTCCAGTGATGCCCTAGTGGAAGTGGCCGGTTGGCCAATCCATGAGGCCCGGGCCTCCATTTTTCGTTTTCAATTTTTAGTCCACGGGGTGCCATTGGAAAAAATTATTCCCGGTGCCACTCTGGTGGTCCCTGCCGTGCAAGATGTGCTGAATCTTCGTATCGCGGAAATTTGGAATCCCTCCATCACTTTGCCTGTTCCCATGAGGCCTTTGGGGGAGCCTGAAGAATGGCATATTCTCAACCCCGGCGACGCTTCCTCTTCTATTCCTGTCTGGAGGGCCTTGGCCGCCAAGCGGGCGGTTCTCTATCCCCGCAGCTCGCCTTATTTTGAGCAGGTTTTCTGGGGAGGCTTGGCTTTCGATGGTTGCCCCAAGTCTTTTCCCAAACCGCCTGCTGGCGAAATTCTCCCGCTCATCCGCATTCCGGAGGCCGCCAGCCCGGCGGCAAATCTCCGAAAACTCCTGTCGTTTTGAACATGGCCGATCACCTCGAATCCCAAGAAATACCACCAAAGGAAAAGCGCGGCGCCATTGCCTATCGCAAAAAACTCGCTTTTTACCTGAACCTCATCATTCCCGCCACGGCTTCCATTCTCGAAATCGGGTGCGGCTCGGGCCGGCTGCTTTCTTTTATCAACAGCCGCCGCAAGGTCGGCATAGAAGCATCGCCCTCCCAAGCCTTGCAGGCGCGATCCTCGAACCCGGGCGCCGAAATCCATACGGGGGATGCCTGCGAACTCTCGCTGCAGGAAACCTTCGATTACATCGTCATTGCGGATACCCTGAACCATTGCAGCGATGCGCAAGTGTTGATGCAGTCCGCGCACCGTTTCGCATCAGATTCAACAAGGGTCGTTGTGACGACTTACAATGGCCTCTGGCGTCCGGTTCTCACATTCCTTTCATGGATCGGTCTTCGAGCACACCATCCAGTTCTCAACTGGCTTTCGCCCGGGGATGTCCGGAACATCGCCGAATTAGCAGGCTGGGAGTGCATCAAAAAAAGTTCCCGGATTCTTCTTCCCGTAGAAATCCCCATTCTCTCCAATTTACTCAACCGCTGGATTGCCCCACTCCTCTCCTTCCTCTGTCTGTCTAACATTTCTATCTTCAGGAAAGCTGGTGCCCGCCTTCCGGCACCTTCGGTTTCAATTGTTATCCCCGCGCGCAATGAGGCTGGAAACATCGCGGACGCCATCCGTCGCACTCCCTCGTTCGCCGGGAATATCGAGTTTATCTTTGTGGAGGGCCATTCGAGCGATGACACATGGGCACAAATCCTCAAGCTTCAAGCCGCCCATCCTGATAAAAAAATTCTCGTAGCCCGACAGACAGGGCGAGGCAAAGGAGATGCTGTGCGGCTCGGATTTTCAATGGCCACGGGCGACATCCTCATGATCCTGGATGCCGATCTCACAATGCCCCCCGAGGATTTGCCGAAATTTTACGAAGCCGTTGCCCATGGCCATTGCGATTTTGCCAATGGCTGCCGCCTCGTCTATCCGATGGAGAAGGAGGCCATGCAATTTCTGAACCTTTGCGCGAACAAACTTTTCGGCATCCTCTTCTCCTGGCTGCTTGGCCAGCATGTCAAAGACACGCTCTGTGGCACGAAGGTTCTGACACGCGCGAATTACGAGGCCCTCGCGGCGAACCGTAGCTACTTTGGTGATTTCGATCCCTTTGGTGATTTCGATCTCCTTTTCGGAGCCGACAAGCTCAACCTCAAAATCCGGGATATCCCTGTGCGCTATCGTGAGCGGACCTACGGGTCCACCAATATCCAGCGCTTTCGTCACGGCATCCTCCTCTTCCGCATGGTCGGTTTCGCAGCTCGCAAGCTGCGATTTGTGTGAGTGCGTTTATGGGGGCTTGGAACAACCGGACAAGAATTCTATTTGCGATCACGCTTGTGGTCGTCGCTTTCGTGCTTTCGTTTCCTTTGTCTCTGGGCCTCTCGAAGCGTGCTGAAATCCAGCCGACTCAGGGAGAGGGGTATCTATTGGTATCCAAGGTGGAAGACGGCATGCCAAGGATCAGGGGAAGAGCGATGGTCCCGCCGGAAATGCCGAGCCTCCTGGAAAATGGTGTCTCCTTGGCAGTGCCCAATTCCTCCGAAAAACACATCCGCAATGGTGGATTTGGCCGCCATGCCTTCAAGGTGCGGGAAGTTTTGTTTTCCACAAGCGACGGCTCTCAGCCTGGAAATCGGCGTTACGAGGTGGTGTGGCCCTTGTGGTCGTTGCCGGAAGGCGTTTTGTTGATCTCTTGGGCGGTTGCCCTTGCTGCTTGTTTCTGGGCCTTGCGCAACTTTTCCATCCAGCCTTCGCGTTGGACCGTGCCTTTGAAAACAGCCGCCACAGCGGCTTTCCTTCTTGCTTGTCTGATTTGGCCGAGTCAAACGGCAGCTTCTTTTTTTAACGGACTTGCCGTGCCTGCACTTTGGGCCGGGATCGTCGCGTTGTGGGCGTTGCGTCGCGGGTGGTTCGCCTGCATGGGGACGTGGCTGCTTTCTCTCGTGCCCGTTGCTGCGGCTGCCTTTGTCCACCTCGTCGAGGCCCGCTCGCAGGGATCCTTTGTGGTGGCGGGAATCGTTCCGCGCAGCGATGCGTGGCTGCACTTCATTCAAGCCATCGAAATGGCCACCACAGGCGGGACCGATTTGTTTTTCAATGGGCGTCTCATCTATCCCGCGTTCCTTTCGTCGCTCCTCGCGCTCGCCGGGCTAAACCTCTCCATTTCCATTTACCTCTCGGTCGGCCTGGTGATGTTGGCATCCGGGGTTGCTGCCCGTTTTTTGGCCTGGAGGGCGGGATGGTTTGCTGCTTTCAGCCTCAGTCTGATTGTATGGGTTTACTTCAGGAATGACGGCTGTGGGGCCGTAATGACTGAAAACTTTGGATTGCTCGCCGGGTTGTGTGCGCTTCCCTTTCTCGTCAAGGGATTCCATGACTCCCGTGTGCTTGTCTTCTGCACCGGCATTTTTCTCCTGGGCATTGGATTTTCTGCAAGACCTGGCGCATTGTTTCTTTTGCCGGCTCTCAGTTTGGCTGCCGGATTTCTGGCGCGCCGGCAGCAGCCTTCCGTTTGGCGATCGTTTGCATCGGTGGCTCTCGCTGCCTTTTTGGGTCTGTCGGGCCTGTTGTCCAACGGAGTTTTAACCTCGACACTTTTGCGCTGCGAGGGCGTCGCATTTGGAAACTTTGCTTATTCCCTGCATGGCCTTCTTCACGGCACGGATTGGGAGGACAGCTACTTCAAGTATCAAGGTGACACGAAACGAATCATGCAAATCAACAGGGATCGTCTTCGTGACGATCCTGCATCTCTTGCCCGGGGCGTGGCCCGTGCTTATGGCGAGACATTTTCCCGTCGCTTTCTTTTTCGCTTCGGCCGTGAAACGAGACTTGCCGCTTTGGCAATGTTGGGATTTTGCATTGCAGGCGTTGCCGCGTGGTTTCTGAAGAGTTGGAAATCCGACGCGCCTTGGCTTACAGCCTCATTTTTGGGAATTCTGGCATCGATCCCTTTTGCGCCACCTTGGGACGCTTCCGTGCGGCCTTATGCCGTTACGATCCCCCTCCAAGCCTATCTTGCTGGATCGGGATGGATCATGCTCTGTGAGGTGGTTCGAATTGTGACTATTAAAACTCAAGGTAGAACCGCTCAGGACAACAATGTTCGTGAGGCCCCTGCCTTGGGGATCCCGGCATGTCTCTCCATTCTCATGCTTCTGTTGGCATTCGCCGGACCGTTCCTGTTCCGGTCCGAGTTGCCAAAATCCACGCACGGTGAAGTCACCTTTTTGCCAGGCGCTTCGGTCGCGGTCAGTGAAAATCCGTCGCTGTTGGCTTCGACTGTTCCAGCAGCGACATTCCGTCGCGGCCTTGCGGAATTGGCTGCATCCTACCCGGAATCGCTTGAGCAATTCGCCAACACGCCAGAAAGTTTCAGATTTGGGATATCAACACCCGATATGGAAGTGGCTCTCGTTCCTTTAGCCAATCCAGAAAAAAAAGCACAGGAATGAAGGAGGAAATCTCCAGTTTGATTCCATGGAAAATCCGCGAGGGATTTCATTCCTTGCTCAACCTGCGGAATGCACGGGTTCTGCACGAGGCGCGCTCTGCAATTCTGAGGTCGGAGAATTTGGTCATCGGTTTTGGAGGTGTTTTGGACGATGGACGCCCCGTTCACGGCGGGGCTGTGAAGTTGCTTGCACTTCGGGATGAACTGCCTTGCGACGAGCGGGAATTCTCCGTCCTTTATGCCGTCAGTAGCAGCCTTCCCCAATGCGCGGAGGCGCTCTTCAAGCTTTGCCGGGCGCGCGGCATCAAAATTCTCTGGAACCAAAACGGCGTGGGATACCCGGCTTGGGCCGGAAGGGAAAGCGAGCGGTTCAACAGGCCGATGAGGCGGCTGCGTGAAATGGCCGACTTCGTCATTTACCAGAGTCGCTTTTGCGAGGAGTCCGCCCATCGTTTTCTTGGTCCTTGCGATGCCCCCTCCGAGATCCTCTTCAATCCGGTCGATGTTGAAAAATTCCAGCCTGCGTCGTCACTCGCCTCCGATCAGCCACTACGGCTCTTGGCCGCTGGCACGCACGGCACTAGGGATCGCGTTATCCATGTCCTCGACATGCTGGCCATCTTGCGCAGAGAGGGAATCGATGCCGCTCTCACGGTTGCTGGAAGCTTCCAGTGGCCAAACGGGGAGCTTGATTTTCAAAACCAGATCGCCCGGCGAGAAGTTCAAAACCATGTGCACAGGATTGCCCGATTCTCCCAAGCCGATGCCGCGTCCCTTTACACTGCCCACCATGTTCTCATTCATCCGAAATACATGGACCCATGCCCTACGGTTGTGCTTGAGGCGATGGCGTGTGGTTTGCCCATCATCGGATCAGCAAGTGGTGGAATGCCCGAATTGGTGAGCGAGGAGTGCGGTGTTCTCATCTCTGCGACGCTGGACCACGACAAACTCCATACGCCCACCGGAGAGGAGTTGGCTGATGCCTTGAAAAAAGCCCTTCCCCTGTTGCCTGAAATGTCCGCCGCTGCCCGTGCGAATGCCGTTGCGCGCTTCAGCATCGGTCCATGGGTCGATGCCCACCGACGAATCATGGAGCATTTGCTCAAATGAACGACAGGCCCGCCATCACGGTTTTGATGACGGTTTTCAATGGAGGCCGCCACCTTGCTCCCGCCGTCCAAAGCATCCTCTCGCAAAGCCACACCGATTTTGAATTCCTCATCGTGGACGATGCATCCACGGACGGAAGTATCGAGGCGCTGCGCTCTTTCGCGGCAGGAGATTCCCGCATCAGACTTCTTCTCAACGATCGCAATAAGGGTCAAACGGCCTGCCTCAACCAAGGTCTTCGCGAGGCAAAGGGGAGGTGGATCGCGCGTCAGGATGCCGACGATCTCTCGCTTCCGGGACGCCTTGCCTCGCAGTGGGCTGTAATTGAGTCCTGTCCGGACCTTGTTCTTGTGGGTGTGAATGGCTGGATCATCGACGAAAAAGGAACCTTCTGCGGACTCATTCATGCACCGCTGCACGACTCCGGAATCCGCTGGTCGATGCCTTTCAGGAATCCTTTCATCCACACAGGCGTCATGTTTCGAGCAGGCGAAGGCTTTTACGATGAGGAATTCAAAATTTGCCAGGATTGGGAATTCTGGAGCCGTCTCGCAGAGCGTGGACGCCTTGCCAACCTCCCGGATCGTCTGGTTGCCTACCGCCACAGCGAAAAATCCCTCTCCCACGCTTCGGCAGAGCGAACAGAAACCGAATCTGCACGAATTGTAGAGAAAATTTGGCGCTGCCAATTTAGTAGAGAAAAAATTCAACCAATTCTTCTGAAAAGTTTTAGAATAGGACTTTCCAAAAAAAATCAAAAAAGCTTCTGGAAATTCTATGAGCAGTTAAAATCAACTTGTCAGCATTGGCAAACCAAACAAGCTGAATCGGTTCACCATCTCCAAGCCGCCGGCTCCCTCTTGCCAGACGATTTACTGGCCTTTGGCAAGGAGTTTATGGCTGCGTTTATTTGCTCGCCTAAAACTGTAATAGATGCGCTTTTCGATCTGATGAAAAAAGATAATTAATTATTTATTATAAAGCAAGATGTTTTGTAATATTCCTAACATTAGTAAAATAGTAACTATATTTAAATTTATTTAAATAAGGAGCTTGAGTGTAATACAATGCTAAATTTTTAATCAAATCTGTTTTTTTATCGCCCTTAAAAAAAAGTTTTTTAATTCTTAAAAAATTTAATTGGATGTTCCTGCATAATTTACTTGACTCCACAAGTGCATCCCAAATTCCAGCAAATAACTGTGAAATCCCTCCACGGAGTTTCAATAAGTGCCAAATGGATCCTCCATGGAGTGAGTAGATATGCCGCCAGATGCGAAATCTTTCCTCCCAACCATAGTAAAGCCAAGGCTTTTTATTTGCTGTAAAATGAATTATCCGGATGGGGTCTCCATTTTCTGGTAAATGCTCATGTTGCCAGTTCCATTGTTGCGGTAGAAATCCAACGCGTCTTCTCAGGAGGTAGTTAAGCAAAGTCTGATCCCACCATTGCAGTTTTCCTTCAACCTGCTCAGCGGCTATTTGTGCAGCACCAAGAATCCCTACCTCACGCCATTTTGAAAGGTTTACGACCATGAGTCCCGTATTGAAATAAGGAAAATCCAGTTCTTCATCGCAAAGTTGCCAAGGGCAGTCCTCCCGAAGTTTTTGAACCTTACGATCGCGGCAAACCAAAGCGAATTGATCCTTTAAATCCCAATTCCACAAAATCATTAAGTCATTAATCACCAGCGTGTCGGCATCAAGGTATATAACCTTTTCAACATCATGCAGAATCTCAGGCATTGCCAGGCGCGCGTAAAACATTCGAGACCCATTTGGACCGGAAGAAAAAGTCGCAAAAGATTTTTCACTTACAGGATAAAAAGTAACAGTGCATTGTTTTCTTATGGATAAACAGGAGTCTTTAATCTTATTCTTTGAGGCCTCATGGAGTCCTCCATCAAGCACATGGATCGCGACGCTGTGAGAGGTTTTCAAGTGGAGCAACGCGCTGACTAATGCAACTTGAATTCCGGCAGCAAAGTTCATGTCCCCTCCAGTTACGAGATGAACTACTTGATTTTTGAAAAATGGCGGCATTCTCTGTTTAAAGCGGATCAAAAGACGGGTTATTAGAATTGACGCATTTGCTATGAGAGCGACCAGAAATTTTTTTTTCTTTTTATGTGGATTTAGAATCTTGGCTCAAGATTTGCGAGATGCGATTTGGCAGGTAATACTTCGCAGTTACTGGGCCGACCGGGGATTGTGGATTCACCGCAAAGCGCTCATCACCGGATCACGGTCGGAATCACATCTCTTTGTCGATGGACCAGCTTGGTTGGATGCGTTTTCAATTCTTGATGTTCGTGATCACCCCAAGCATCCCAGTGGAAGCGGGAGTCTCTCATTGGGAAAAAATGTTTACATCGGAGAGAAATGTAATTTGAGGGCAGGCGGAGCATCCATTTCCATTGGCAACGATGTGATGATCGCCGCCGGAGCGTCTATCTTTGCCAGTAATCATTCCATGGAAACCGGGCTTCCCATGATCAAGCAACCTTGGAATTGCGAGGGAGCGGGCGTCGTTGTCGGATCCGATGTCTGGATAGGTTCTCGCAGCGTGCTTTTGCCGGGCTGCCGTATTGGAGATGGAGTTGTTGTAGCAGCCGGAGCTGTGGTGCGCGGGGAGGTGTCCTCGGGGGCGGTTGTTGGCGGGGTGCCTGCCAAAGAAATTCGGCGTCGAAACGGATTTTAAGAACGAAGGAAACGATCGCCAAGTATGGTTAACGAGAGAAGGGTCTCCCGCAGAAAGCGGCTGGCGTTCGACTGGGACTGTCTGGTTGTCATCAGTAGGGGCAGTTGATTTCCCAGTAAATCCACCCAAAGTCTGCGAACGGCGTCACGATTGCGTGACGCCGATTTTTTTTGTCCCGCTTCGAGGGTTGCTTTCCTCAATGCGGAATTTTTTTTGAGGTGGGCGAGAAGTTCGAGGAGTTCGGTTTTTGATCGTGCTTTAAAATATTCGGTCCCGTTCTTGGCTTCGGCTGCACAGGCGCTGTCGCAGCCGGATATGAATGGCACCCCGGCGATCCATGCATTGTAGAGTTTGGTGGCAGGCTTGTGGAGATGTCTGGCGTTGGAAAAATCCCTCACGGCCAGCACCGCATCGACGGCGGAATAGTCATGCCACTCGTTGGACTTTTGAATCCGCAACTGTAGCCCGCACACCTCCCGCAATTCATTTTTGAAAGCCGCCGTTCTCAATTCGGGAGCGAGATTTTGTTCGTCGCCAAAGAACGCCACGGTTTCAAACGCATCGCCTCGTGCTGGGTTGCGTGGAATGAGATTCGGCTGCGGCCAGTGGGGCATGAAGATCGAACCGGGAAGGCGCCTCGCATGCGCTGCGTTTTGCAGGATCTGAAGCTGCGCGCCAGAATGCGGCAGAAAGTCGGCCACCACGGCGGCGATGAATTGATGCCTTGAGGCGCGGAAGTTCGGCGGCAGTAAATTGGAAAGAGTCACCACGATTCCGTTTTCGGGGAGACTTTGAACGATCGAGGAATCGACTTCATCGCGCACGGCCATCCATGTCTGAAAAAGCCAGGCCTGCGCTGAGGCCGCCTTGCCGCTTGGAAGAAGGTCTGGAACAACTCCGGCTTCCCACATGGCCCGTCGCGCCTTGTCGGGAAGATGGTGTTCCGGTATGAAAAACTGGATATGCACGGGATCGATAGCTGAACAATGGCTGGAATCTTTCAAGACTGGAAGGCCAACAAGGGAAACCCCAAAGGACGCATCGTTCTTTGCTTCTTCCGGCTTTGTCAGGGGATCCGTCGCGCCCCGTTCTGGCCACTTGGGCTGCCGGTTCTCGGGCTTTATGTGGTTTTGATCCATTGGATCATGGGCATCGAGCTCGACTACAAGTCGGATATCGGCCCGGGCTTGGCACTCCACCACGGAATGAAGATCGTTGTTCATCACAAGGTGAAGATCGGAGCGGGCTGTGTGCTTCGACAATTTGTCACCATTGGCGAGAGGACTTCCGGCGGACCCGTTCCGGAGTTGGGCGAGCGAGTGGAGGTGGGGGCGAACGCCGTCATACTCGGAGGCATCCGCCTGGGTGATGATTCCTTCGTCGGCGCTGGATCGGTCGTTTTGCATAATGTGCCGCCTCGCGCGGTGGTGGCTGGAAATCCGGCACGAGTCCTTCGTATCAACCCGTGAAAATCCTTTTCCTCTCAAGCCACGCGCATTGGATTCTCGATGAGACACAACAGCGCACCTCGGGCGGCGCCGAGCTCCAGGTGGCTTTGCTGGCACGCCAGTTGGCAATGGCCAACCACGATGTCATCATCGCAGCGGGAGACACCGGACAGGCTGATCACATTCTTCTTCAAGGCGTCAAAATCAGAAACGCCGGCAAATTTCACACTGGACGGATCGGGGAGATGTTGGGTGCGATGCCCCGTGTTTTCACAGTTCTGCGCGAAGAGAAACCCGAGTGGGTTGTCGTCATGGGATGGACCGCGTGGCTTTTTGCCTTGTGGCTCTTCCGTCCTCTTCTTGGCTATAAGCTCGATTTCATTTGCGCGCTAGACAGCGAGATCAATGGAGCCTTCGTTCGCGAGAAGCCCCTTCTTGGCGGGTTGTTTGATTTTGCGGTGCGTCGATGTGACGCACGACATGCTATCACCAGAGACCAGCGGGATGTTTTCACAAAGCGCGGCATGTCTGCCACCCTCTACAGGTATCTGATTTTCCCGCGAAAAACGGATCTGCCATTCGCCAAAACTGTCGATTTTCTCTGGGTCTCTCGCTGTCAAACGATCAAACGCCCGCATCTTTTTCTCGATCTCGTCGAGGCCATGCCCAGCAGTTCCTTTGAAATGATCTGCCCTCCCGAGAATCGCGAACTTTGGGAGTCTGTGGCATCCCGAGCTTCGAAGCTCCCCAACCTCCGATTCGTTGAAAGCATCCCCTACCACGAAATTCAGCGCCACTACGATGCGGCGCGGGTTTTTGTGAATACTTCGGAGTGGGAGGGATGGCCGAATAGCTTTATTCAGGCGGGGCTGGGGAGGACGGCTTTACTTTCCCTGGCGGTGAATCCGGATGGGATTTTCGAGCGATTCGGTCTCGGGTGCTATGCGGCAGGGGACTTTGAGAAGCTCAAGACTAATGCCGAAAGCATGATTACCGATGCGGCCGTGCTTGAAGGCATGCAGGCGGGATGCGCGCGCTTCGTCGCGGAGATGCACGACAATGCGAAGGAGACGGAGGCGTTTCTCAAGGGACTACTCGGGAAACGCTGAGAGCAAACTGCTCCGAAGCCACATCGCCCCCGCAGGTGAGGGCGATGTGCTGTTAGAATGGTCTACTGCGGCCGATGCTGGTGTAGCGGAAACCGGCGGCGCGGACGGTCTCGGGAGCGAGGATATTGCGTCCGTCGAAGATGAGCGGCGTGTGCATGACCTTGCGGAGCTCGGAGAGATCGACCTTGGTGAATTCCTTCCACTCAGTGGCGATAATGAGGGCTTCGGCACCTGTAGCGGCTTCGAGCGGCGAGTTTGCCACGCGGGCTCCGTCAATGAGTTTGAACTCGAGAGCTTTTTCGGTGCCCTTCGGATCGTAAACGGTGACTTCGGCTCCCTCCGACACAAGGTCGCGCACGACATCGATTGCTACAGAGGAGCGCACATCGTCAGTGTCTGGTTTGAAGGTGAGGCCCCAGACGGCGATTTTTTTATCCTTCAGAACCCAGAGGGCTTCGCGAATTTTGTCGAGGAAGCGCTCGCGTTGGCTGAAGTTGATTTTTTCGACCTCTTTGAGGAGCGTGAACGGGACGCCGAGATCTTCGCTGATGGCGATGAAGGCAGCGATGTCCTTCGGGAAACAGGATCCACCATAGCCGATGCCGGCATTCAGGAAATTGCGACCGATGCGGCGGTCCATACCGATGCCATCGGCAACCTTCTCGACATCCGCTCCGCTGGCTTCGCAGATGCGTGCCACTGCGTTGATGTAGGAGATTTTGAGCGCGAGGAAAGAGTTTGCAGCGTGTTTGATCAACTCGGCGGAGTTGATATCCGTCACAAGCACGGGCACCATGAATGGCTCGTAGATTTTTTGCATCATGGCAACGGCGCGTTCGCTGTTTCCGCCGATAACGATGCGGTCGGGCTTCATGAGGTCGGGCACGGCGCAGCCTTCGCGGAGGAACTCGGGATTGCTCACCACATCAAATTCGGCGCCGGTTTTGTTGTAGCGGCGGATCGTGTCGGCAACCTTTTCGCCGGTTTTGACCGGGACGGTGCTTTTGTCCACGATGACGCGGTATTGACCCTGCTTGAGAACTGCGGCGATCTCGCGGGCCACCTTCTCGATGTAGGACAGATCGACGCTGCCATCGGCTTGCGGCGGTGTGGGAACGGCGATGAACACGACATCGGAGTTATCCACGCCCTCCTCGGTGCTCGTAGTGAAATGGAGACGCTTTGCAGCCACATTGCGATGGATCAATTCCTCAAGGCCAGGCTCGTAGATTGGAACTTTTCCGGCGAGCAACTGCTGGACTTTTTTCTCGTTGTTGTCCACGCAGATCACCGTGTGGCCGACTTCAGCGAAGCAGGCACCCGAGACCAATCCGACATATCCTGAACCAATAATGCAGAGTTTCATGTGTTGTTTTTTTTGTGTTGAAAATCAATTGACCGCGCCGGCGGGCTGATCCGTCGGTCCTGGGCTGAAGCCGAAGGGCAGTGTGATCTGCGGTGCGTCTTTGAGTGTCATCATTAAAAGAAAGCCCACTTCCTGATCGCCGCCTTCGTTGTCGCGAACCTCGGCTCCGATCGATGCAACCCAGCTGGTGAGGTCGCGATTGATGAAGTAGCGCTGGTATTGCATGACCTGCGATTCGAATTCGTATTGCTCGTAAAGGCTCACGCTCCAGTTGTCGTTGATGCGCCAGTAGGCGTAGAAGTCGAGTTGACTGTTGTCTGTGAAATTCGGATTCCCATCGATATAGCGGTGGCCGACCGAGAAGCGGAAATCACGCGCTGGCATGAAGCTCAGGTTTGTATTCACCTCCGTGAAGCCTTCCGTAACCAGCGGAATCTGGGAGGCCACCGAGAGGGCGCTCCAAGGAACGGGATTGAATTGAATGACATTGAAGAAATTCGACATCGGTGCATCCGAGTAGGGGTTCTCGAAATTCACATCCGCAAAGGTGTTGAGGGAAAACCACTGATAGGTTGCGTTGTTGCGCCGAGTCTGCAGGCGCTGGCCAACGCCGAGGCGCGTGATGTTCCAGGTGTCGAGCGAGTCGATGGCGGTGAATTGCGGAAAATCGATCGGCAGGAGCTGGGTGGACTGAACGACGCGGTCGAATTGGTAGATGTCTTCCGGGCTTTCACCCATGTTGTAAACTCCCGAGTAGTTCAAATAAGGTTCTACCACATGTCGCAGGCCATCGAGTCCGAGCCAGCGGCTTTGCACCTGCTCAAACGCGCGAGAGATTTTTGTGGAAACAGTGAGGCCGTAATTAGCAATCGGGCGGAAGACGCCGCCATTGGTCTGAAGCGTTGGCGATGGGTTGTTGAGAGGGTTGCTGTTGTCGGTTTCCTCCAGAGTGGTGACTTCGCCCGTGACAGGATCGATCGCCGTATTTCCAGTCGAAGGGCTGATGAACGAGCCGCTCTGGCTGTAGTAGGTTCCACGGATGCCGACCTTCGGAGTGACGGTCAGCCAGCCGAACAAATTCGAGGGGAGCGACCACTGGTGGAAAGTATCGAAGCGCGTGGCCGAGTAGTCGGGGAATTCGGTTTCACCAAACGACGGGTTGTTGGAAAACGCGCGCCGCAACGAGGCCACGCCGGTTTCGCCGTCGTATTGGACTGGGAGGCCAAAGAAGGGCTGCTGCTTGAAATCAAAAACAAACTCGGGCTTGCGCTCGGTCACATCTTGGAAATCGTTCACCTGCCAGCGGCCGAGCAGCGTGAGCGTGTAAACTTCATCCCATTTTGTGAGCGAGAGGGAATTGTCAGGCTGCGGGTCGGTGGCGAATTCTTTGCGGTAGAAGTCCTCCAGAAAATCGACATCGCTCAGCACATTGATGTCGGCCGTTCCGTAGATGTCATCGGCAAGGAAGAGCCTTTGCTGGAAGGCGACGCGGTAGCGGTTCGTGGTTTTGGTTTCCGCCGGTTCGCCAGGAGCTTCCACGGATGTCACATCCTTCGTCTCAAAAACATAGTCGCTGCGGAGCTTGCCGAAGTTGCGGTTCGAGGGGCCGTATTCCATGTCGAGGTCGAGTCCGGCCGAGGGGCCGAATTCCATCCTTTGCTCGAAGCGAACCTTGCCATCGACTCCCTGCACGATCGGAAATCCATAGCCGAGGAGCAAATAAGCGCCCCAGCGCGAATCGTAGCCGGGCAGGATTTCGAAGCCCGTGCTGTCGAGATTCGCGTAGATGTAAGGGAACCAAAAAATCGGCGTCTGGCCTACATACAGGGTGGAATTTGTCATGATGACGCGACTGTCGGGGTAGAATCGCATCGAGCGTGGGCGGACATGGAAGTCGGGTTGCGACGAGTCGTGCGTGGTCACGGATGCGTCGCGAATCCGGAATTCCTTGGGCGAGACGGCGCGGAAATTGAAAGCCCTGAAATACCAAGGATATTGGGCGCCGGAGAACTCGAGGGCGCGCATTTGCTTGCTCTCGAGGTTGAACAAGGCGCGCTGGCCGCTCAGGACTTGATCGGGAGTGTAAACGCGGATGTTGCCGACCAGCAGGACATCGCGCGTGTCGGGGTTGTATTCCGCGTAGTCGCAGAAGATGCTGTATTTCCCGTAGTGGATTTGGACATTGTCCTCCGCGATGGCCACGCCTTGGTCGAAGCGTGTATTGCCATCCGCCGTGATCTCCACGGGCGAGTCGCCGAAGCTGCCGAATTGGGCGCGAACGGGGGTAAGCGCAGCCAGCAGGCACAGACTGAAAAGGAACTTCCTCATTGGGGAGGCGACACTAAATATCCACCTCGGCGATATCAAGGGCGGAGTTAGTCGCCGTAGCCATTCGGGTGCTTCACATGCCACGCCCAGGCGCTTTCCACGATGGGCACGATGTTTTGGAAACGCGGAGTCCAGCCGAGCTCGGCGCGGATTTTGTCCGAGGCGGCGATGAGGCGCGGCGGGTCGCCGGCGCGGCGGGGTTTTTCCACGGCTTTGATGTCGCGGCCGGTGATTTTTTTACAGGTTTCGATGACCTCGCGCACCGAGGTTCCTCCACCTGTGCCGAGATTGTAAAAATCGCTTTTATCGGACTGCACGGCGAGGATGTGAGCCTCGGCGAGGTCGAGGATGTGAATATAGTCGCGAATGCAGGTGCCATCCGGCGTTGGGTAATCGGTGCCAAAAATATCCACCGACTCGCGCTGACCGAGGGCGACTTTAAGAATGTTGGGGATGAGGTGCGTCTCGATGCGATGGTCTTCGCCGAACTTTTCGGAGGCGCCAGCCGCGTTGAAGTAGCGCAGGGCAACGAAGGAAAGTTTGTGAATCTCGCGATACCAGCGGAGGATCGTTTCAAACATGAGCTTCGACTCGCCGTAGGGATTGATCGGCCGCTGCGGCAGCGACTCGTCGATCGGCATGCGCTCGGGGATTCCAAAGGTCGCGCAAGTCGAGGAGAAGACGAATTTTTTGACCCCGAACTCCACCGCCATGTCGAGGAGGTTGATGCCGCAGGAGACATTGTTGCGAAAATATTTCGAGGGATTCGTCATCGACTCGCCAACAAGGGCATTGGCGGCGAAGTGCATGACGGCATCGGGCTTCACCTCACCAAAGGCATGGCGCAGAACTGTGCGGTCGGCGAGGTCGCCTTGGTAAAAATCCGCTCTGGGGTCCACCGCCTTCGCATGACCCTCGGTAAGGTTGTCGAAAACAGACACCTTGAATCCCCGGTTGATCAATTCTTCCACGCAGATGCTGCCGATGTAGCCGGCTCCGCCAGTCACGAGTATTTTTTTCATTTTCGTTTGTTAAATTTAAAGGCTGCCTGCTCGAGCGACAATCAAATCCCTCGCCACACTCAGCGCGGCGATCGGCGGTAGATCCAGATGCTCTGCAGAATGGCAAAACTCAAAAGGGTGATCATTACGAAAGAACCTCCGTAGCTCACCAGCGGCAGGGGCAGGCCGGTAATGGGTGTGAGCGATATTGTCATGCCCAGGTTCATGAAGGTGTGGGTAAAAAGTAGCATCGTGATTCCCACGGCGAGCAGGCGCCCGAGGTCGTCCTCCGCATTGATGGCTATACCCAGCATGATTAGGAAAAGCAGTGCCAGTGCGGAAATGAGCAGGACACCCCCCAGAAATCCATGCTGCTCGCCCATAACGGAGAAGATGAAATCGTTGTGAACAATCGTGTGCGGCAGAAAGCCGAGGGCGTTGAGGGAATTCGGCGACTTGTAGCCCTTCCCGGCCCAACCGCCGGAGCCGATCGCGACGAGGGATTGCGTGATATTCCATCCATCCCCGAGCGGGTCGGCTTCGGGATCAAGAAAGGTGGTGATGCGCGAGTATTGGTAGGGCTTGAGGCCGAAATGGACCACCAAGGGAACCAATGCCAATCCGATGACCAGCATGAGAATCAACCAGCGTTTCGGGATATGCCCGACGAACATCATGCCAAGCAAAACCGGCACCCAGACGATGCAGGAGCCGAGGTCCGGCTGGATGAGAATCATCAACCACGGCGCGCCGACGATGGCTCCGCAGCAGAGGATGCGCAGGAAGGGCGGCATGGCCCGTGTGTTTGAGAGAAAGAGGCTGAGGGTGAAAATTCCCGCAATGATCGCGAGCTGCGAGGGCTGGAAACTCATGGGCCCAAGATCCAGCCAGCTGCGGGCTCCGTAGCGTTTTTCCCCGATGAACATGGTGGCAACCAGCCCGAGAATGCTCACGACATAGAGAGGGATCGCGCCGAATCTCACCCAGCGGTAATCGATGAGAGACACGATAAAAAACATCGGCAGGCAGATCACGATCCAGATGAGCTGCGACTTGGCGAAATCCTGATCCCGCATCCAAGTGGCGCTGTGAATGGCATAAATCCCGTAAGCCAAGAGACCCATCATCAGGCCGAAGAGAGGCCAGTTCATTCGCAGGAAATGTCGGAGCAGAGGATGCATCAGGCAATGGATGGCACAGCCGAGAGAAGGGTCTTCGTGTATTCGTTTTGGGGATCGTTGTAGATCGCTTCGGCGCTCGCGGACTCCACAATTTTTCCATGGTGCATGACAAGCACATGGTCGCTGATGTGTTCCACCACGGCGAGGTCGTGCGCGATGAAAAGGTAGGCGATGCCAAATTGCTCCTGCAGGTCCTGCAAAAGATTCACGATTTGGGCCTGCACGCTCACATCCAGCGCGCTCACCGGTTCGTCGCACACGATGAAGCGGGGCTCGACTGCGAGTGCCCTGGCGATGCCGATGCGCTGGCGTTGCCCGCCGCTGAACTCGTGCGGATACCGCCGCATCATATCGGCCTTGAGGCCGACCAAGTGCAGGAGATTGGCCACGCGCGAGGCGCGGTCGGAACGGTTCATTTTCGGAAAATGGATCTCCAGCGCCTCACCCACGATCTCGCCAATCGTGAAGCGCGGGTTCAGCGAGCCGAAGGGATCTTGAAAAATCATCTGCATCTCGCGCCGGAGCGGTCGGAATTCCCGTTCCGGCAGCGGCAGGATGTCGCACCCCTTGTAGAGCACGCGGCCCGATGTCGATGAAATGAGCTTGAGAATCGTGCGGCCGACAGTGGTTTTTCCGCTGCCGCTCTCGCCGACCAGGCCCACCGTGCATCCAGGCTCGATGGTGAACGAAACATCATCCACTGCCCGGATGTCGCCGACCTTGCGGCGCATCACGCCTCCCAGCACGGGAAACCATGTTCGTAGATTCTGAACCTCCAGCAAAGGCATGGCGGAAGATGGCACGGGCGGGGAGGATTTGTCACCTGCCATCATGCAAATTTCGGGAACATGCTTCCGAAAAAAAAATCTCTCCGCAAGGGGTGGCCTCACGGAGAGAAAATTGAAAAACGCGCGCAGCGGATTATTTGACGAGTCCGGCAGCAGCCAGGGTTTTGTAGGCCCCGTTTTTCGAGAGCGTCTTGAAGGCACGCGCGGTGGCTTTGACGGTCACAAATTTTTTGAGTTCGGGAACCCAGACGCGTTTGGTTTTAAGATTCGGCTCGAAGTAGCGAGGAGTCACGGCGGTGACGTGCATGCCGATACCGCCTTTTTTCTTCGCGAGACCGCGACGATGGATTTTGGATCCGCGAACGGGCTTGGCCCCAGTGATGCTGCACTTTCTAGACATAAGATGGACGACCGAAAGTAGGGAAACTTTGCGGGGAGTCAACACTTTCGTTGAATTTTTTGCGATTTTTCCCGGCGATCAAGATCGCCCTTGGCGCGTTCGAGTCGGAGGGCATTTGCGATGACACAAACGGAACTCATGCTCATGGCGGCACCGGCCAGAATGGGACTGAGTAAAAGACCGAAGAACGGATAAAGCGCGCCAGCCGCGATCGGTATGCCGAGCGCATTATATAAAAAGGCGAAGAAAAGGTTCTGGCGGATGTTCCGCATGGTTTCGCGACCAAGTCGGATCGCCTGGACGATGTCACGGAGGTCGCCTTTCACGAGGGTGATGCCGGCGCTTTGGATGGCGACATCGGTTCCATTTCCCATCGCAATCCCGACATGCGCCTCGCTGAGCGCAGGGGCGTCGTTGATACCATCCCCAGCCATTGCGACGCGTTCCCCGTCGGCGCGAAGTTTTTTGATAAACGCCGCCTTGGAAAGCGGCTCGATGCCCGACTTGAAAGAATCCAGCCCGAGTTGCCGTGCGACAGCGGCGGCTGTGCGTTCGTTGTCACCCGTGAGCATTGTAATTTTCAGGCCCAGCGCATGGAGATCCGCCAACGCGGCGGCGGTTGTTGCTTTGATGGGGTCGAAGACGGCGATCAGCCCATAGGCCTTGCCGTCGCCTCCGATAAAGAGAACCGATTTGCCGTCCTCTTGGAGCCTTGCTGCCAGAGTTTCGAGTTGGTCGAGGCCCCTGATTTTTTCGCTCCGCAAAAACTCCGCCTTGCCGACCACAATCTTGCGGCCCGCAACATCCCCGAGCACGCCGCCTCCCGCCGCAGCGCGGAAGTTGGTCGTTGGCAAAAGGGGAATATCCTTCGCGCCACGCAAAACCGCATCCGCGAGGGGATGCTCGCTGCCTTGCTCGAGGGAAGCCGCAAGCTGGAGCAATTCTTTCGCATCCATGCCATCGACGGGAATTATGTCCACAAGCTGGGGGCGTCCCTCGGTGAGGGTGCCGGTTTTATCTACCACCAGAGTCATGATTTTTTCCAACTCTTGGAGTGTAGCGGCATCCTTCACCAGCACGCCCTCGCGGGCACCGCGCCCCACGGCCACCATGATGGACATGGGTGTGGCCAGGCCCAGTGCGCACGGGCAGGCGATCAAGAGAACGGCTACAGCATTCACGATGGCATGGGCGAGCCTCGGCTCGGGGCCGAACAAGCCCCACGCGAGAAATGTGACAACCGAAACCGCCAGCACGATTGGAACAAAAACTCCAGCGACTTTGTCGGCAAGACCCTGAATCGGAGCCCGTGTGCGCTGGGCTTCCGCGACGCTTTGCACAATTCGCCCGAGCAGGGTTTCAGCACCAATTCGCTCGGCGCGCATGACGAATGTTCCAGAGCCATTCAAAGTGCCGGCCGAAACCTTGTCGCCCGCGCTTTTTTCTACTGGCACCGACTCGCCAGTGATCATCGACTCATCAATGCTCGAGTTGCCTTCGATCAAGACGCCATCAACAGGCACGCTGCCGCCCGGCGTCACGCGCAAGCGGTCGCCCGCTTGGACTTGCGCGAGGGGAATTTCTAAATCTCCGGCATCCGTGAGTTTGCGCGCAACGGGCGGAGTGAGATTCAGCAAAGCGCGGATTGCGCCGCCTGTTCTGGCCCTTGCTCGCAGCTCGAGCACCTGCCCCAGAAGAACGAGTGCGACAATCACCGTAGCCGACTCGAAGTAAACAGGCATCTTCCCGCCATGTCGCAACGCATGGGGGAAAAAATCCGGAACCAGCATGGCCGCTGCGCTCATGAGAAAAGCCGCGCCCACTCCGAGTGAAATGAGCGTGAACATATTCCAATGCCCGCTTGAAACAGAGCGCCACCCACGCAGAAAAAACGGGAATCCGCACCAGCAGACCACAGGCACTGCCAAGAGGAACTGAAGCCAGCGCGAGAGTTCGCTGTCGCCGAAGGCCGCCGTGGCAGGGACGAGGTGTGCCATTGCCAAAAGAAAGACTGGCAGGCCAAAAAGAACAGACACCACAAAGCGCCGCGTCATATCCACCAACTCCGCATTTCCGGCACTCTCTGCCGTGGCCTCGATTGGCTCGAGCGCCATGCCGCACTTCGGACAATCGCCAGGATGATCCTGCCGAATCTCAGGGTGCATCGGACAAGTGTGGATAGCATTTTGAGGCGCCGGCTTCGTCTCAGCCGGGGGCTTCAGAAACTTTTGTCGGCAACGCTCGCAACAAAAGTAAAAGACCTCGCTGCCCCGCTGGCCGCGAAGTCCAGTGGATTCGTCCACCTCCATGCCACAAACCGGATCGATTGCCATTTCAGGAATGCTTGGTGATCCTCCCTGCAAAAGCGAGACTGAGCTTCAGTGCTGGAGCATGGCGCGATCCGCAAGTTCCGCCTCGCGCTTCTGAAGCGAAGCTTCAACGGCTTTTTGAAGCTCTTTTCGAGTGAATGGTTTCAGGATGTATTCGAATGGCCCCGCAAAAACCGAGCGCTTCATGGTTTTTTCATCCGCATGCGCCGTGAGAAAAACAACGGGCGCACCGGTTCTGCCTCGAATGGCCACGGCAGCGGTGATCCCGTCTAACACGCCTTTCAAAGTGATGTCCATGAAGACGACATCCGGCTGCAATTCGCCTGCGGCGCGAACGACATCTTCGGCGGTGTCCGTGATTCCCACCACTTCGTAGCCGAGCGAGACGAGTTCGCTCTTCAAGGCCGCGGCGGTGATCGCCTCGTCCTCGGCGATTAAAATGCGTGTCGGTTCCATATTAGGAATTTCGACCCGCCGGCTCCGTTTTCAAGGTGGGCTCAAGGGAAAACCCCACCGACACGCATGTTCCTCCTTCGGGGTTGTTCGAAATCACAGCCTCGCCGCGAATTTGCTTTGCGAGTGCATGCGCGAGATTCATTCCCATGCGGCCGCTTTTGACACTCTCGAAATTGGGCGGCAGGCCGATGCCATTGTCACTGATGACGAGGGTGTTTTTGTCGCCACTATGAAGCTCTACGCGAATGACACCCGTCTTGCGTCCCGCGAACGCATGCTTGAGCGAATTCAAAAGCAGTTCGGTGGCAAGCAGGCCTAGCACTTGCGAGGTGTCGACATCGAGGACGAGCGGATCGATCTGCTTCTTCAACGAGAGCTGGCATCCGGCCGGAGAGTGCGAATGCAGAAGCGTCTCGGCGATTTCGGAGAGATTCCTTCCAAACTCGATGCGCTGAAGGTTTCCCGAGGTGTAGAGTTGCTCGTGCAGGCGGGCCATGAATTGAATTCGCTCCCGGCACTCGGCAAAAATCTCGGCCGCTTCGGCGTCCTTCAATTTGGAGGCCTGCAGCAGGAGGATGCTGGAAATGATTTGGAGATTGTTCTTCACCCGGTGGTGGATCTCTTTCAAAAGGTTTTCCTTCTCCTCCAAACTGGCCCGGCTTTTTTCCTCGGCTTCGCGATGGCGGTAGAGACCGCGCACAATCACGGTCAGAGCCAGCGTGGCAATCGCGACTGCCAACACACCACTCGCCACCATGGCATGCATGAGCTGCTCGGCTTCGTTCTTCCGCTCCAGAATCCGCGCCTGAAGGATTTGATGCTGCTCGGCCACGAACTCCTGAAATGCTGCCGTGATCTGCTGCATGACGATGTCGCCCCTGCGATGGATCGGATTCTGGCCGCCGGAACCGGTTTCATAGGCCATGTGGGACTCGTTCAAGAGTTCCAACCAACGACGAATCAAGTCCCCGATCCGGTCCAGCGCGCGGAGGGTTTGGTCATCACCCGCAGCCGTTCCGAGCAGATTTTCAAAACGCTCGTCCATGATTGTGGACGACTTTTTCAGATATTCGTCACGCTTCGCGGAGTTGCCTGTGATGACATAGCTGCGGAGCGCGGACTCGGCTTCGCGGAGTTCAAGTTGCACCTCCTTCGCGAGATCCAGTTGGCTGTGTTTCCTGTCAACCCAGACGATCGAATCGAGCAGGTTCCGGCTCGTTACATGGGAGAACCAACTGTCCGCCGCAAACAGGAGCATCATCACGGCAAAAGCAGTCGCAGCAACGGCCTCAAGACGCTTTTTTGGAATTCTGTAAACAAACTCTCTCATTCGGTGGTGTTTCAACACAACATCCGCCATGCCGGAGCGTTGGCAAATCCACTGCGGCTCCGCAGGCAATAGGGAACGATATGTTTACAATTGTTTTGTTGAATCCGGTCGGCATGTGAACACCTTGCAAACTCGAAAATCGAACCCATGAAAAAATTACGCCCAAGTGGCGGTTACCGTGACACCGCGAGCTTTCAAACAACGACGATCATCTACGATGCGACGGTGTGGTTCTGCGAAAAGTTTCTGGATGCCCGCTCGCGCACTGTGGACCAGATGATCCAAGCCGCCCGCAGCGGCCGCCAAAACATCGCCGAAGGCAGTCGGGCTTCGGCGACATCATCGCAGACCGAGCTGCGCTTGGTGAATGTCGCCCGCTCCAGCTTGGACGAGCTTCTGCTGGACTACGAAGACTACCTGCGCCAACGGCGACTCCCGCAATGGGATCCCGACAGCAAGGAAGCCAGCGCCGTGCGGCGTGTCCCGCAGGAGTTCCGAAAAGATCGCTCGGATCAGGCGGATCTGACCGATCTCAACGACGAGCAGCGCTTTGCGCTCTATGCACGCTGGCTCGAAAGCAACGACCCGGCGATCCGCGCGAATGCACTCATCTGCCTGATCAACCAGGCGAACTTCCTCCTCGACCGCCAAATCGCCGCGCTCGAAAAGGTCTTTGTGGAAGACGGCGGCTACTCCGAGCAACTTGCGACAGCAAGGCTTGCTCACCGCAAAAAGCAAGATCTGTCGGATTCGCCTGATCGGACTGATCCGACCGATCTTCCCAAGTGCCCCCAGTGCAGTTCGCTCATGGCCCTTCGCACCGCAAAAAGCGGCAAGAATGCCGGGCAGCAATTTTGGGGCTGCACGAAATATCCCGACTGCAAAGGCACTCAGCCTGTCTAAGCAGGCTCAGCTTTCGAGGAGTGGCGGACAGCTGCAGAACACATGGCGGTCGCCGTGGACATTGTCGATGCGGGCGACGGTCGGCCAGAATTTGTGCTGGCGCAGCCATGGCGCGGGCCAGGCGGCTTGTGAGCGCGGATACGGGCGCGTCCACTCATCGCTGGTGACGCATGCGGCTGTGTGCGGGGCGTTTTTGAGTGGGTTGTTGGCGCGGTCGAGCTTGCCGGATTCGATGGCGACAAGTTCGGCGTGGATCGTAAGCATGGCGTCGCAGAAGCGGTCGAGTTCCGCCATGGACTCGCTCTCGGTGGGCTCGACCATGAGGGTTCCGGCGACAGGCCAGCTCATGGTTGGAGCATGGAATCCAAAATCCATGAGTCGCTTGGCGACATCTTCGACTTCGATGCCGGCGCGTTGTTTCCATTCGCGCAGATCTAGGATGCACTCGTGCGCGACGCGACCGGATTTGCCTTTGTAAAGGATCGGGAAATGCCCGCCCAGTCGTGCGGCGATGTAGTTTGCGTTGAGAATCGAGACGGCCGTGGCATCGCGGAGGGCGCGGGGGCCCATCATGGCGATATACATCCAGGAAATGACCAGAATGCTCGCGCTGCCGAGATTCGACTGCGACACGGGGCCAACAGCGTTTCCTTTTTTCAGCGGATCGCCAGGTAGGAAGGGCGCGAGGTGCTTGGCGACGCCGATGGGACCTACGCCGGGACCACCGCCTCCATGAGGAATGCAGAAGGTTTTGTGGAGATTCAGGTGGCAGACATCGGCTCCGAAATCACCCGGGCGGCACAATCCGACCTGTGCGTTCATGTTGGCGCCGTCCATGTAAACTTCGCCACCGGCGGAGTGGATCATTTCGCAAATGTCGCGGATGCCCTCCTCGAACACGCCATGAGTCGAGGGATAGGTCACCATGACCGCAGCGAGGTTATCGCGGTGGAGATCTGCTTTGGCGCGGAGGTCGGTGAGATCGATGTTGCCGCTGGCGTCACAGGCGACGGGGACGACTTGCATTCCAACCATGACGGCACTGGCGGGGTTGGTGCCGTGCGCGGAGGTCGGGATGAGGCAAACCGTGCGGTGTGCATCGCCGCGCGAGAGGTGGTAGGCCCGGATGGCGAGGAGGCCGGCGTATTCGCCCTGCGAGCCGGCGTTCGGTTGGAGCGAAACGGCGGCGAATCCTGTGATCTCGGCTAGCCAATCTTCAAGCTGGCGGGCCATTTTTTGGTAGCCGAGCGATTGATCGGCGGGCGCGCAGGGATGTAGGGCGGAGACGGAATCCCATGTCACTGGCAGCATCTCGGAAGTCGCATTGAGCTTCATCGTGCATGATCCGAGAGGGATCATCGATGTGGTGAGCGAGAGGTCTTTCGCCTCCAAGCGCCGGATGTAGCGTAGCATTTCGCTTTCCGTGTGATGGGTGTTGAAAACCGGGTGCGTGAGGAACGGCGAAGTGCGGCGGGGTGTTTCGGCGGAGGATTCCACACAGGCGGCTCCGAAAATTTTCAGGAGCGGCTCGATGCTGGCCGTGGTTTCGTCGAGCGAGATGGCGACCGTGGATTCATTGAGAAGGCGGAGATTGATTCCCTCGCTTGCCGCTCGGGCGACAAGTGCGGAAGCGGATTCGTTTTTAGGCGTTACGCTGACCGTGTCGAAGAACGCGGCGTGATGCACGGTGTGGCCCGCTTTTTTGAGCGACTCGGCGAGGTTCGCTGCATGGCGATGCACGCGCCCGGCGATGGCGCGGAGTCCCTCGGGGCCATGGTAAACGGCATACATCGAGGCCATCACAGCGAGTAAAACCTGGGCTGTGCAGATGTTGCTGGTCGCCTTGTCGCGACGGATGTGCTGCTCGCGGGTCTGGAGCGTGAGGCGCAAGGCGGGATTGCCGGCGGCATCTTTTGAAACGCCCACGAGACGGCCGGGAAGGCGGCGCTTGTGTTCGTCGCGCGTGGCCAGGAAGGCCGCATGCGGACCTCCAAATCCGGGAGCCACACCGAAGCGTTGGCTCGATCCGATCACGACATCCGCGCCGCATTCGCCGGGCGGCTTGAGGAGCGTGAGCGCGAGCAGATCAGTGGCAACTATCGCCAGTGCACCCGATGCGTGGGTGCGGGCTGTGAGTTTTTCCAGATCACAGATCGATCCGTCGGTGGCGGGGTATTGGAAGAGGGCGGCAAAAACAGGCTCTTGTGGGCCCTGCTCTGCGGAACCAGTCAGAATCCTGATGCCAAGGGGCTCTGCACGGGTTTGCAGAACGGCGAGAGTTTGCGGATGGACATGGTCTGCCACGAAGATCGCGTCACCACCCTTGATATCTTGGCACAGCGCCATCGCCTCTGCGGCGGCGGTGGATTCGTCGAGCAGAGAGGCGTTGGAAATCTGCATCCCGGTGAGGTCGCAAACCATCGTTTGGAAATTCAGGAGCGCCTCGAGGCGGCCTTGTGCGATCTCAGCCTGATACGGCGTGTAGGCGGTATACCAACCGGGATTTTCAAGAATATTTCGACGAATGACCGCAGGCGTGTGCGTGCCGTAGATGCCCATGCCGATGTGGTTCGTAGCGATTTTGTTCTCCGCCATGATCGCCTTCAGTTCAGCCAAAGCTTCCTCCTCCGAGCGGGCGGCAGGGAGGTTCAAATCACGCTGCAAGCGGATCGCCGAAGGCACGGTCTCATCGATCAGCGCATCCGGCGACGGCGCGCCGATCGCGGCGCACATGGTTTCGATTTCAGTGGATGAGGGGCCGATATGGCGGTTGGCGAATGCAGTCATTTGAAAAAGAGTAACGATTGGCGATCAGTGTTGGTTGATTTTTCTTTCACGGGCGGCTTCGAGTTCGAAAACGGCCTGTAAATCGCGAGGTCTTCCCATGGCGCGTTTTGCAATGAGTATACCCTCTAGAGTCAGAGTCATCATGCTGAAACCTGCCATTTCGATTGGTTCGCTCAACTTGAGGCATTCGCCGTATCCACCGATGCCTTTGACATTTCCAAGGCAGTCGAGTTGCCCCCAGTAGGTGGCGAGGTAGATGTTCTGAAATGGCTGCGTTGTGAGTTGCTCCGGCGAAAAAGGAATCCTTCCGGGCGTCATGCGGTGATACGGATGCAAATCTTTGACCGCATCGAAAATGCGTCTGATGTTTTCGTTGCTCATATCGCAAACGACATCGACATCCGTTGTGAGAATCGAGGATCCCTGAAGAAAGGCAGCCAACCCGCCGCAGAGCACAAACTCCACCTTGGCCTCAACGAGTCGGCAGGCGATGGATTCCAGATTTGGCACGGGTTTGATTCAGGGCTTCTTGAAGGGCTTCCGCTTGGTTGAGGGCGATATCGTTTTGCCGGATTTTTTGGGTGGGCGTGAGTCGGAGGTTTTCGTCGATCAAGGAAATATCGATGCCATAAGCCTCGGCGCGCTGAACAGCCGTCATGTGCTTGGTGGCTTCGCAAAAATCCTCGAGCTCCGCGAGGGTCATGCTCCGATCTGCTCCTGGTAGGCGGCGGCGTCTTTGAGGGCGGCGAGTTCGGCGTCGTCGGCGATACGGATTTTAAAAATCCAGCCTGCGCCGAAGGGGTCGGTGTTGAGGAGCGAGGGGTCGGCTTCGATGGCTTCGTTGCGTTCGACGACCTCGCCGCCGACCGGCGCGTAGATGTCGCTGGCGGCTTTCACGGATTCGACGACAGCGGCGACATCTCCGGCTTTGACGGATTTTCCAATTGCGGGAGGCTCGGCAAAAACGATGTCAGTGAGTTCGGCTTGGGCGTGGTCGGTTATGCCGACGGTTCCGGTGTCGCCCTCGACGAGAATCCACTCGTGGGAGGTGGCGTAGCGCAGGTTTTCAGGAATGTTCATGGTTTTTTGTAGAATGGTTTTTTGACGATTTGGGCGCGGAACCGGCGGTCCCGCACTTCGATTTCGACCTCCTGCCCGATGTCGCAGTAAGCAGGCGGCAGATACGCCATGGCAATGCCGTAGCCGAGGCTCGGAGAAAGCGCACCGCTGGTGGTCTCGGTGACCGGCTCGCCGTTGACATAGACTTTGTAGTGCGGACGAACAGGCGGAGCCTTGTCGAGGACGCGTAGGGCGCAGAGTTTGTGGGGAAGGATGGAAGCCTTCTGGGCGAGAAGGACATCACGGCCGATAAATGCGGACTTCTTCAAATCGACGAAAAAGCCCAACCCAGCTTCGAGCGGGGTGCGGTCCGGTGACAGATCGGAGCCATTGAGCGGGTAGCACATTTCGAGGCGGAGTGTGTCGCGCGCACCGAGTCCGCAGGGGATCGCTCCGGCATCAAGAGCGGCTTGCCAAGCGGCCGAGGCTTCGCTGGCGGGCATGACCCATTCGAATCCCGCCTCGCCGGTGTAGCCAGTGGTCGCAATGAACGAGCGGCCGGGCTGGATTTCCTCGACCCTGTTGCGTTCTGCGGGCATTGAGCGGTGGAAGAGTTTTTCAAAAACCGATGCGGCTTGCGGGCCTTGGATCGCGAGAGCGGCAAATTCGGCGCTGCTGTCCTCGAAATGCACGCCCGGCACGGCGTGCTGGCGCAGCCAAGCGGCATCCTCCGGGATTTTGGCGGCGTTCACGATGAGGAGATAACTTTCCTCCCCGAGGCGGTAGGCGATGAGATCATCAATCACGCCGCCGCGTTCATTGAGGAGGATCGTGTATTGGGCATGGCCGACCGGGAGCGCGGTGAGGTTGTTGGTTAGCAATCCATCAAGCCAGGCGGTGGATCCGGGGCCGCTCACGAAAAACTCGCCCATGTGGGAGATGTCGAAGACGCCGCTGGCTTCGCGGACGGCTTTGTGCTCCTGAAGGATTCCGGTGTATTGGACTGGCATTTCCCAGCCTGCGAATTCGACCATGCGGCCGCCGGTGGCAAGGTGTTGGTCGAAGAGTGGAGTTCGCATAAGGCCCGCAAACTATGAGCAAACGGACGCCCTGCGCGAAGGACTTTTTTTACGCTTTTTGCATGCGTTCCGCAGGGGAGCGGGTGGCGAGGCTATGCAGCAAAAAACAAGCCGATCCGATGCAAAGACCAAGGGTTCCTGCACACATCCGCTCCATTGAATCGGTAATAAAGCGATCTGGCTGAGGCAAAATCGTTGCCGTCACAGCAAACATCGCCGCAGCCTGCCGGAAAACGGCGGCGTTGGCGGGCAGGCGCAGGGCGAACCACTCGAAGCCCCCGATGAGGGCTGACAGACCCAGCAGAAAAACAGCCAGATCGTTTCCCGAGCCGGTGATTGGAATCAAGAAAACCAACGCCACAATGATGCCGAGCAATCCGCCGAGGAATTTTTTTACCATGCCTCCGCCAGTCATTGTGAGAGCCAGGGCGGTCGTGAGGGATGACACCGTTGTAACATTTAACTGAACGGGCAAAAGCGTGCAGGCCGCGATGAGACCGCACACGGCTGCGGCACCGATCACCACGGCAGCGCCGGGCGGGGGACTCGGACTTTTGGCGGCCACGGGCTCTCGAAAAAAGGCCAAGCCCACCAGTGCCGCAGCCAGAGTGGCGGTGATCAGGGAAAAGAGATGAGCGAAGCCGAAAAAGATATCACGCGCCGGAAAAACAAACGACTCGGCAAACATCGCAACGATTCCGATGCCAAAGAGAATGCCACAGGCTGGACCAAAGCGCCGAAGCGCAAAAACCGTCCCCCAGCCGGTCAGGGTGAAAAACAGGGGCAGCGAAATCCATTGTTCATTCGGAGCGAGCGTGAGGATGCCCACCCCGGCCAAGCAGCCGGCGAATGCGGAGAGGATGCGGCGGAAAAGTTCCGAGGCGCACTGGCAAGGCATGCCGCCGAGCAACTGCGCGAGGAGGACGGCAAGGAACGGTTGCGGGATATGAAAAATGGCAACAACCAGCGCGGCGAGGGCTGCAGCAAGACCTTGGCGCAACGCTCCGCTGGCGGCCTCAGTCATTTGGCGCAGGGGGTATGAAGCCGCGCTGCTCGACAGATTGAAGTGTCTCCAGGCGCCCGGCATCCGAAGCGCTGCGCGTGTCCACAATCACCGCCGCACGGCCGCCCATGCGGAAATCGCCTTCGCCTTCGAGAAGGATTCTTACGGGAAAACGCTGGGCCAGCTGCACGAAATCAAATGTCGGCTGGACCTGTGAGAAGACGCCCTCGCCGCCAGGCGTGGCTTTCGAAGCAGTGGTGAGTGGATAGACCGCCTTGGGAATGCCTTGAACAATTCCAGAGACCACCTTGCCGCGCTGCGCCATGAGATAGACTCTGGCGGACTGCCCAGGTTGGATACGGCCGAGATCGGTTTCGCGGAAACTCGCGAGCACGAACCAGACCGAGGAATCGACGAGGGAAAAAATCTGGTCCCCGGCCGAGGCGTAGGTGCCCGGTGCGATCTGAAGGTTTGTCACATACCCATCACACGGCGCGTAGATTTTACAGTAAGATACTTTGAGTTTCGAATCGCGAAGGGCTGCAGCGGCCTGCTCCACGCGGGTGTTGCGTCCATCGAACTCTCCGAGTTTGTTTCGTGCCCGTTCGACGGCGGCCTCGGCTTCACGCACGAGCGCGCGGGCGCTCTCGGCATCCGTTTGGGCCCGTTGAACTCGGTCGGGCGAGGTGAAATTTCCGGCAAGCAGTGGTTGGAGCCGCTGGTAGTGGGAATCGGCATAGTCCGCCTTGGCGCGGCGCTCGCGGAGTGTCGCCTCCGCAGCAGCGATCTCGTCGCGGAGAGCCTTCACATCAAGGCCGATCAACTCCAGATGGGCCTTGGCCTGTGCGGCGGCAGCCTCGTAGGGACGCGCATCCAACTCAAAAAGCAGATCACCCCGTTTCACAGCTTGGTTGTCTCTGACATGAATGCGGGTAATCGATCCGCCCACCTGCGGGGCAACGCCCACGACATTCGCTCGCACCTCGGCATCCTCGGTGCGGGGGAAGGTTTGCAGGTTTTGCCAGACTGCGAATACGACAACGGCAGCGGTGCCAATGATCACAAGGCGGAGAACCCAGATGGGAAGGCCGTTTTTTTTCGGATCGGGATTCATCGCGCCGAGAAAAAGACAAGCCACACGCTGCCGGTGAGGGCTGCGAAGAGGCAGGGATACATGATGGCCGCTGGACGCAGAACGGCGGCAAGGCCGAACCGGGACAGAAACTCGCCGAGCAACCATGTCCCCAGTGCGCCGACGATCATGCAAGCCAGCCAAGCGGGAAAGTAGGCACCGGCGACATCCACGATCGGATCGCCTGAGGACTTGATCAATGCCAGCACTGCGGGCAGTTTGGCCGCGCCAATGTTCATGCTCTTCGATAGCCGATGGCGGCTCATCTATACAACGCCAGTGATTGCTGTGGCGCTTGCATGGCTTTTTTCAGGGCTGGCATTTGCCGGGAATTCCACAATCCGCGAGACGCCGGTTTTCAAGGAATCGAAGTCCTACGATCTTGGGCGGTTGCTGGAACTCGGCATGGCGAACAATCCCAAAACCCGTGCGGCTTGGTTTCGTGCAGAGGCGGCGTATGCCGGTTCCCGCGAGGCGCGGGCGCCGTATTTTCCAAAAGTCGGAGCCGGCTTCGAGGGCGGAGTGGACAAGTGGTATACGCCGGCAATCCCTGCGCCGAATGTGTTCACCCGCCAGCAGGCCACGACGATTCTTTCGATCGAATACCTTCTTCTCGACTTCGGCAGGCGTGCGGCGGATGTGTCGCGTGCGGTGGCTCTCTTTGAGGCGGCAGGGTTTGTTTATGAAAGAAAACTGCAGGAGGTTGTGTTTGAAATTCAGAGCCGCTACTTCGCGCACGAGGCGGCTCTTTGGAAGGAGCGTGCGGCCGCCTCACTCCTTGAGTTCGCCAAGACAGCCGAACAAACGGTCGAGATGGAGGTGCGGAATGGGCTCTCGGCAAGGCCGGAACTCCTGCGGGCACGGAAAAATGTGCTCGATGCGCAATATGAACTCGAGGCCTCCCGCGCCTTGGTGCGGAACACGCTGGGCGAACTGTGCATCGCAGTCGGCATCCCAGCCAACTCGCGTCTTACACTCGCCTCAAACGACCTGCCCACGAGTTCGGGCGAGTTGCGCGAGAGTGCGGGCAAACTTATCGAGGCCGCTCTGACATCACGCCCCGATCTCGCCGCGCGGGCGGGGGATGTGCGTGCGAGCGAGGCGGCTAGCCAGCGTGCGGAGGCGGATTTTTTTCCCGAGGTGAAGCTCGAGGGCAACTACGCCTACTCGGCCTTCCAGTATGAGGCGGAGACCGGCAAGGATAAGGGAACGAATGCAGCTGGTATCAACGGATGTGGAGGCTTCATCACGGCGAAGTGGGATATTTTCGATGGCTTTGAGCGTGTGGAAAGGGTTCGCCAGCGGCGTGACGAGGAGAGCGCAGCAAAGGAAGAGCTTGAAGGCTCGCGTCTCGCCGCAATGCGGGATGTCTGGACGAGCTACCACGACACGCTCAGCGCGGCACGCCGAGTTGATTTTGCCGAGGGTTTTGTGGCATCTGCCCAAGAAAACCTCAACGCCGCCGAGGCAGCCTACAAGGCTGGTTTGAGCCAGATTTCTGAACTCACTGAGGCGGCAGGTCAATTAGCCGCCGCGCGTTCGGTGCGGGCGGGTGCCGTGGCGGACTACTCGACCAACCTCGCCGCTCTGGTCCTCGCTGTAGGCACGATGCCGAATTGAGGCGGATTACTCGACGATATCCTCGAGCGGGATCACCTGTCCCTTGGCGAGATTGCTCGTCGCGCAGCCGCGTTTGGAAGAGGCGATGAAGTCGAAGAATTCCTGCGCCTCGGGGCCCCATTCCAACTCGCGGGCTTTTTCCAACGCCGCCTTGACCGGCATTTCTGAGCGGAAAACGAGTTTGAATGCGCGGCGGATTTCCGTGCGGGTCTCAGCTTTGAAGCCTGCACGGCGAAGGCCGATGATGTTGATGCCGGATAGAAGATTGAAGAGTTGAGCCATCGAAAATGGCGGGATGTCTTTGTTGAACTGGGAGCCTCCGGCGATCATGGCACGCTTTCCGACTCGGACGAACTGGTGAAACACCGCACCTCCGCCCAGAACGGCTCCATCGCCCACTTGGACATAGCCGCCGAGAAGGCAGTTGTTCACGATCACGACTTCGTTTCCGACCTGCGCATTGTGCCCGAGATGGCATCCTACCATGAGGAAACATTTGTCTCCTACGCGCGTCATGGTGCCTTCTTTTGTGCCGCGATGGATGGTCACATATTCGCGGATGTGGTTGTGGCTGCCGATGACGACCGAGCTTTTGATCTCGGGCGAGTGGGCGTAGTCCTGCGGGGGAGCGCCTATGACAGCGCCATAGCCCACGGTGTTGCCTTCGCCGAGAGTCGTGTCGCCTTCGATGACGGCGTGGGCTTGGATCACGCAACCCGCGCCGATCACAACGCCGGCTCCGATGATGGCACCGGGACCGACTTCGACATTTTCGCCCAGACGGGCTTCGGGTGAGATAATGGCTGTGGGATGGATTTTCATATGACGCCTGCTTCCTTGAAACTGAAATACGGCACGCGACCACCATCCGGCGAGCCCAGGATGACATGGTCGATGAGATTGATTTGGAGGAAATGCGCGCCCTCTTTCAAATTCCGCGTGATTCGGTAATCCGCCGCGCTTGGTGAGGGATCACCGCTTGGATGGTTGTGCACGACAGCCACGGCGAACGCGCTGTGGACAAGTGCCTGGCGGAAAATCTCCCTCGGATGAGCGATGCATTCATTCAACGAGCCGAGGCTAATTTCCTCCATGCGGATGAGGCGGAGCTTTGTGTCCAAGAGGAGGACCCGCAGCGATTCCTGTCGCATGGCCATGAACTCATGGCCGAAGAAATCAAAAATTCGCTCCGCTGTGTCGAGGACCGGCGAGAGGGTTTTGCCGCGCGCGAGGCGTTTGCCGATCTCAAAGGCGGCCGCCATTTCGAGCGATTTGGCGGGGCCGATGCCCTTGGCGTGGCGGCGGATTTCCTTGGGCGTGCAGCGGGAGAGTTGTGCAAAGCCGCCACAATCGCGCAGGAGGTCGCGGGCGACAGCGAGCGCATTTTTTCCGGGAAGGCCGGTGCGGATGAAAATCGCCAGGAGCTCGGCATCCGAGAGCGCCTCGAATCCATGGCGCTCGGCTTTTTCGCGCGGACGCTCGTCCATCGGCATTTCCTGAAGGCGTGTGGATTCCACGGGTGCAGGCTAATCAGCTTCGATCTGAAAAATCCAGCCTCAGTGGATTTCCACCGGACATTTCGGCATGGCCCTGAGAAAGGCGCGTCCATACGGCTTCGACACGATCCGGCTGTCGAGAATGACGATCGTTCCGGTGTCCGTCTTGCTTCGGATAAGGCGGCCCACG
The DNA here is from genome assembly GCA_044369905.1 of Terrimicrobiaceae bacterium. Classification (GTDB taxonomy): domain Bacteria; phylum Verrucomicrobiota; class Verrucomicrobiia; order Chthoniobacterales; family Terrimicrobiaceae; genus UBA967. The sequence goes on from JBILWM010000001.1 coordinate 48,963, forward strand.
CCTTGACGGAGTTTGAGAATCGCCTCGGGGAGTGAGTAGTTTTCAAACGCCCGCCCACCTTCGGCCTCGATCGCCTCCAGGCGCGCCTCGGTGAGCGGATGGTCTGGCGTGGTGAAGGGGAGTCGGGTAATGATCACGCTCGAGAGGGCCTCGCCGGGCACATCGACGCCGGTCCAGAAACTGGAAACGCCGAATAGGATGCTATGCGGGTTTTCTTTGAACTCCGCCACCATCCGTTGCGTGGGCATTCCTCCGCCTTGGACGAGGAGTTGCCAGTCTCTCTTTTCAAAAACGGGCTCCACCAATTCTGCGACCGAGCGCATCGTCTGATAGCTGGTGAAGAGCACGAACGCCCGGGCCTCGCTTTTCTCGGTGAAGTGGGCGATCCACTTGGCCAGCGAGGTCTCGTAGTCCGGCGCCTTTGGTTCGGGCATCTTCTCGACGAGGTGCAGGCTCATTTGTTTCTCGTAGTCGAACGGGCTCCCGATCTGGAGTGCCGGGACATCCTCGGCCCCCACACGGTTTCGAAAATACGACAAATCCGGCGCGCCGGTGGAGAGTGTCGCGCTGGTCAGCACGGTGCACGCCCCCTCGCGGAAGATGAGACGCCTCAGGGCATCGGCGAGATTCACAGGAGCGGTGCGCAGGGTGCAGAACTCCTCCGTGCGGCCGTATTGCTCCACCCAGTAGACATGGTCGGGTTCCTCGAGCGCGAGAAAGTCCGTGATCGCCGAGCGGGCCGAGCGCAGCTTGCGGGCGGCCTCCTGGAGTTCTGAGGTGTAGGTTTCATCCTCGCACTTTCCCGCTTCGATACCGATCAACTCGCCGAGGCGCGCCAATGCGCTGCACACCTCGCCGCCCTCGGCGAGGCCTGCTTCGCGGACACGGAACTCCCTTCCTTTTTTGAAAGTGCATTGTTTGGTGACCTGCTGAAAAAAGCTGTCGGCCACCGGCAGGATATCACTCACCGCATGGCATGCGGGGCCGTTTTTGAGCATCTGAAAGAGACCTTTTTTGCTGCGCGGATTGTAGAGGCGCTGAATGACCCGGCGCAGGCCGAGTTGGGACACTTCCATGCCGATGTGGCGCGCCGCGACCTCTTCCATCGTGTGAGCCTCGTCGAAAATCACAAAGTCATTCGCAAAAAGAAGCCCGCCCGTGCGGTTCTCTGCGTCCTCCACACCATTCAGCAGCGTGAAGAACAGGGCGTGGTTGAGGACGACCATTTTCGCATTCGCCACTCGGCGGCGCAGGTTTTGATAAAAGCATCCGCTTCCCGGGCCACATGTCTTCGGGGTGCATAGATGCTGCTCGCTGCGCACTTCCTCCCACACGGCGGGATCCGGCTGCTCCAGAAAATCGCTCAACGAGCCATCCTTCGTCTGCATGCTCCACTCGCGGATGCGCTCCAACTCGGCATGCTGCGGCGTGGAGAACAATTCTTTCGACTGCGTGAGCGCGCGGGCCAGGCGCGTCGTGCAGAGGTAATTCTGCCGCCCCTTCAGCAAAACTGCCTCGAACTCATCGGGGACGATTTTTTGCACGAGCGGAATGTCCTTGAACATGAGCTGCTCCTGGAGCGCGATCGTGTGCGTGCAGATCACTGCCTTGCGCTTCGTCCGCACCGCATGCAACGCCGCCGGCACAAGGTAGGCGAGGGATTTTCCAACGCCTGTGCCCGCTTCGACCACGAGGTGCCCGCCCGTCTCAATCGTTCGAGCCACCGCTCCAGCCATGCGCTGCTGCTCCGCGCGGTATTCAAAAGATGCCGCGCCCGAGAGAATTCCGGTCTCCGAGAAAATCCCCTCCACCTCGCGTTGAAACGGCGAGGCCGTGACAACCTCAAAATCCTCCCGGATCGAAATCATCGCGACATCTTAGAAACCCGTGAAAAGCAATCAAGACCTCCTCGGCAGGCCGAGGCTCGTGAAAGGGCTATTTCCCAACCGAGCGCGTTGTGATCGCCGGAGGCGGCAGGTCTTCAGGCAGGCCGATCGGCTCGACCGCCTCTTCTTCGTCATCCTGCTGCAGCAGCGGCTGGCCTTCGGCATTCATGAGACGCGCTGTGACAAAAACAATGAGGTTTTTCTTAATCTTCTGATCCACATTCGACCGGAAGAGACGCCCTGCCAGAGGGATATCTCCAAGAATTGGCACCTTGTCATTTACTTTCTGCACATCCTCGCGAATGAGCCCGCCGAGGGCTACCGTCTGACCGTCCCAGATACTCACGCTAGTGGTCACCTTACGAACGGAGAAAATTGGTTGGTTGATGACATTCGGGGTGATAACGAAGGGGACGATACCCGAAGGGTTGCCGGTCAATATAAGAGCTGGATCATAGCGAGGACCAGTGATTGGTGATCCATAGTTGATAAAACCATCAAACTCGACAACCTCCGGCGAAAGCGAGAGATCGATCGTGTAATTGTCAGCACCCACCTGCGGTTCGATCTCCAGACTCACGCCGATATCTCTTTTCTCGAATGCGGAAGGTGTTGTTGGCGTGACTATTCCGCTTGTAACTACTATGCCAGCTGCCCCTTGTGCCCCCCCTGCTTGCTGTGAAGTAGAAGGTGGCGGCACTTGAGGAGGATTAAACTCTGTAGGGTAAGGGAATTCCCGGACGACCTTGATCGTTGCTTTGATGCCGCTTTTGGTTGTGACTTTTGGAGCGGACATGAGGTCGACGCCTTTTTGTTGGCTGAGCGCACGAATCACCATTTGAAACTGGGGATTGGTGAAGACACCAGATATTCCGAAAACACCTGGAGAAGCGACATTTGTTCCCTGCGGGATTCCGCGCAGCAAGGCATTTATGCTGTTAGCAGTTATGGCTGAGTTGTAGCTTGTTCCAATGCCATTGCGATTGCCTGCAGTTATAGGACTTGTGCCAATATTCCCAAACGGATAGTTTGCGTAGTATTGCGTAGAGAGATCTTGAGCTCCCGCACGCGTTCCGCCATCCCCGTAAATCCCGCCTCCGATGGAGAATGGTCCGAGTAGCCAGTCGAACCCCAATTCGTTCAAGTTGTCTTGAGAAACTTCGACAAACTTGGATTCGATTTCCACCTGTGTTGGGGCTACGCCGGTTGCACCTTCCACAATAGTATCAATGAGATCCACCGCAGCTTGGGTATTTCTTACGATGAGCTTGCTGCCTGCGGCTATGTATTGGGCAAATGCCCCTGTTGGAAATGGAACGCCCTGCTCTGTAAAATATTGAGTGGCATTACGGCGACCAGTGATACGAGTGTTTGCATCTCCTGTCGCCTGACCTCCGGGAAGAGGCCCAGAGGGAACGCTCTCACCTGCCGAGGCTGGTATGAATCCTGGCGGCACGCGGTATTCTTTGGTGACCAACTCCTCGGTGTTCTCCGTGAGGGGTATGATCGAAACTGCAAAGGGTTCGATTTTATATTTCAGCCCAGCGAGTTCCGTCAGGTAACGCACGGCTTCGATGAGCGGAACATTTTTCAGTGCGATGGAAATTTTCGTATCTTCGGTAACGCTGGCTTCCGCCGATGGAGTCTCGGCTGCTTGATCATCGGTAGGGGTGGCCTGAGGCGCCTGAGAAGCGAGCTTCAGAACGATATTCACGCCTTTTTTCTTCGGATCATCCGTGCTGTTATCAAGTTGACGGCTTTTCTGCTTGAGAAAATCCACGACTTCACGGATCGAGGCGTCTTCAAGGTCCATCTTGTCGATGATAATCTTGTTGAGTTTGTTATTGATGGTATCCTTCGACCCGGCTGCGGTGTTGGTTCCGAATGAGGATCCGTCCGTATCGCGTCCGGTGGGCGTCATTTTCCGAACCGGGCGCTCCCACGCACGATCGGTGAGCCAGAGCATGCGGCTGCGGGTTTCATTGTAGGCGCTCTCGTAGTAGGTCTTGCGCTGTTTGTTCACCATCTCCATGCCATTTCTGGCGGCGGTGCTGTAGGGGTCCAGGTTTAAAACTTGCTCGTAGCGTTTGAGTGCAAGATCATTGCGGCCCGTGGCGTAATATCCTTCGGCCTGATTGAGCAAGGTCTTCACCTCCTCGCGCTTGGAGGCGAAGGCGGGAGTGGTCGTGCGATTATAGTAGCCCGGTTGCTCCAAGTTGGCAAGCATCTGCATGGCAGGCTTGTAGGTTGGGTTGAAATCCGGCGATAGGATTGTTTTGGCTGTATTTTCCGCATCTTGATACCTGCCGTTGCTTATGAGCCAATTTGCGTAGTCGATCCCTGTTTTGCTGAACTCTGAAATAAGGGCGGCACGCTGTTTTTGCGTTGACACTCCTGATCGGGTGATTTGGAGTGCTTGGAGATAATTGGAATACGCGCCTTCGAGATTCTTATCGGCAAGATCGCGGCGCGCTTGGTTGATGAGTTGTTCCGCCTGCTTAACCTCTTCCTGTCTCTTAAGAATCTCGCGTTCCGAGATGGCTACCAGATCCGTTTCTGCCTTCAATGGTATGCCAATGGAAAAAACGGCCATCACGACAGAGCAACTGGCTGTGATGTGGCGGATTCGATGGCGGAAACAACTTGTTTGGAGTGTAAAAGTCATTTTAAGGTGTTATTGTGGCAGCGGTGCAGAAAGTGGATCTGACGGAATAGCATCACTCAACATGGCATTAACATCCACTTCAGGCAGAAGCTGATCATCCTCGTCTGCTTCGATAATTGGTTGACCGGCTGGGTCCAGCAGGCCCGCAGTCACAAACATGAGTAAATTGCGTTTGATGTGTTGGTCCACATTCGTTCGGAAAAGTCTTCCTGCAAGAGGGATATCTCCTAAAATTGGAACCTTGTCTTGAACTTTTTGCACATCCTCGCGCATAAGGCCTCCTATAACCACCGTTTGTCCATCGTAAACAGATACTTGGGTTTCAACTTCGCGCACTGAAAAGACGGGTTGGTTGATGGTGTTCGGGGTGGCTTCGAAAGTGGCAGAAGTGCCTAGGATACTCACAGCTGTGGTGCCAATGGCGTTAACAAAGGTTTGAGCAACTGTTGCATTAATTGGGTTTCCATAGTTGATGAAGCCATCAAATTCTGTCACACGAGGAGCCAATCTGAGTTCAATCGTGTAGGAGTCAGGACCAACGGTCGGCTCCACTTCCAAGGTGATGCCTGTATTTTTCGTTTCCCAACCGGTGGGTGAGTTGGGGACAACAGGAGCGTATGTGGAGCCTGTTGTTGCCGAGAGTTGAGGTGGGTCGAACTGGCTGGGGTAGCGGAACTCGCGGACGATTTCGATTTTAGCAGTGCTGCCGCTTTTTGTGGTGACTTTTGGCGCGCTAACGAGGTCGATTCCCTTTTTCTGGCTTAAGGCGCGCAGGACGACTTGGAACTGTGGGTTTGTGAACACGCCGGCGACACTTAGCACGCCGGGGGCAGGGCCAACAGGGGAGCCCAGAAGAACGGCATCCACAGCATTTAGGCTAATGCCTGTGGTGCCTCCACGGTTGCCGGCTGTCACAGGTCCGGAAGTTCCAGAGCTTGCGCCGACGGGAAGGGCGTTGCCTGGATTGAGGAGTGGATATCCATTGTTGTCTATCGATCGGCCGAGACCTATTGTGCCCCCGCTGCCATAAACGCCGGATCCACCGGCGAGAGCGAACTGGCCGAGCAGCCAGTCGAAGCCCAGTTCGTTGAGGTTGTTTTGAGATACTTCGAGGAATTTCGCTTCGATCTCGACCTGAGTTGGCTTTGTTGCGATGGAAGTTTCAACCATGGCATCAATAAGCTCCAAATTGGCTTGGGTATTTTTAACAATGAGACGGCTGGTAAGTGAGATGTAGTTGGCACTTGCTCCCTCGGGAAATTCCACACCTTGGGCTTCGAGAAAATCTTTAGCCATGGAGCGTGCGGCGATGACGGATTGGGAACCTGCCGCTAAGCCGCTGACTTGCGGAGGCGCGCTTCCAGGCGTTGCTGTGATGAAGCCCGGCGGGACTTTGTATTCCTTGGTGATCAAGACATCCGTGTTCTCCGTGGCTGGAACCACGACAACGGCGTGTGTTTCGATTTTAATCTTGAGATTTGCTGCCTCGGTGACATAGCGCAGAGCCTCGCGGAGCGGGACATCCGACAGCGACAGAGTGATCGGGTAAGAGGCATCGGGCGAGTCGGGCTTGAGCTTGAGAATGATGTTGATGCCTTTGTTGTCTGAATCTCCGGTATCCAGATCGGCGGCGCGCTTTTTGATGAAGTCGAGGGCTTCTTTAATGGAAGAATCGGTGAAATCGATGCGAGGTATGATGATCGTATCGAGCTTGTTGTTGATGGCCTGGCTGCCTTTGCTGTCCATTTGCGGCTGCTCGACGATGGCGGTCGGGCCATCGGTGAATTTCCGGAGTGGAAGCTCCCAGGCTTTGTCCACAGCAGTGAGCATGGCGCCGCGCGTCTCGCTGTAGGCGGCATCGGCATATTCTTGGCGGGCCACATTGATTTTTTCCATTAACCGCCGCGCGGCAATGTTGTATTTATCGATATTCAGGGCCTGCTCGCACCGCTTGAAGGCGATATCGTATCGCCCGGTCGCATAGTAGCCTTCCCCCTCTTGGATGAGGCGTTTCACCTCTTCAATGTTCGCCACATGGCGGGGCGTGATCGTTCCTCGATCGGCAAAACCCTGCGGGTCCATGAGCTGGGAGCGAAGGGTTTTGGCGGGGCCGTAATTCGGATCGTAGCGGTTTTCGAGGACTACTTCCACGGTGGTGCGGGCATCCGCATAACGACCTTCGGAAACCCTCTGGCGCGCAAGCAGAACAGCGGCGTTGCAGAAACCTCCAAGCGCCTGTTTGCGGAGATCGGTAGAGGTCTCGCCACCCTGCGGAAGGGTATCCACCGCGCTTTTGAAGAGCGCGTAGGCTGACTCATAATCATTATCAGCCACGGCGGCATCTCCTTTTTGCACCAGTTCCGCACAATAAGAACGCTTTTGCTCAAGAACTTGGATGTGCGACTCCACGGCACCTTGCACGCCTGGATATTGCGCTTGGAGAGCGGTTGGCGTGAGGCTGGCGAGAAGGAAAACAGGAAACAAGAGTGGGAGTTTTTTCATTTCAAGTCAGGGAGATGGGCTGTCTGTCGAAAACACGGAGAAAAGATCTCCTGTGGAGACATCGCGTATTTGAGCTTTCGTGGCGGTGATGTCAACGAGTTTCAGCTTGCGGGCGACATCGGGTTTGATGGTGAACTCTTCGCCTTTTTTGAGAGTAAAGTCGGCATCCCCCGGCGTGAGGAGGTTGCGGAAGGTTCCGAACGAGGTCGGGTCGTTGGTTTCTTTGTTGAATATGAGAACAATCGAGTCGCCGGTCTCGGTGTTTTGGACGGTGAGTTCGGAGAGGTCGCCTGAGGCGTTGACTCCATTAGGGCCAGGTTTGGCCTCGTATTTCAGAATTTTATATGGCGCTCCTCCGATTTGTTCGCCGATTTTGCGGTATTGGCTGCGGGCACTTCCTTTCAAGTCTTTGAGGTTGATCTGAAAATCCTTGCCTTCTCCCGAGGGGTCGCCCTTGAACTCCAAGCGGAAGGGCACGGGTTTGAAGCCAACGAGTTTAAGCTTGTTGAATGATGCTGGAGCGTCTTTGGGATCGTTCGGATTGGTTTTTTTTTCGAATTCCTCAAGGTTGCTGAACCCGTCGCCATCGGAGTCTTTTTCCTTGATGTTCATGTCCGTGTAATCAAGGCCGTTCGCGAGCAGCCAGTCGTTGGTGAGGGGTGGATGGAGTTGGTCGCTGCCTTCTGCTAGGGGGTCAATGAGTTTGCCATCCTTGAGCAGGTAGCGGCGGGAAACGAGCAGGGAACCGCGCTCGGCGGAGCCTGCGGGAAGGTCGGTGGGAGCTTTCCACTTGGATGAAGAGTCCGCGAGGGCACTTGCTTGACGGATGGCATCAAGATTTACAGGCGGAATCGCGTTGTCCTTGGGGGCGGTGAGGCCTGCCTGGACAGCTTCTGGCTCCATGCGGCTCATTGCGATCCATGCGGCGTTGGACACCAGCAAGAGCGTGGCAAAGGCGAGAATGAGAATATCGTATTTTTCTTTAACCCAATTCATAGAATTCACTTGGGCGGAGGGGTTGTCTTCGAATCGTCTGCTGGTTTTGATTCCCAGTCAGGAAAGTCGAGGATTTCAATAGTCAGGCTGGCGATGACGGATTCGCGGCCGAGGACGGCTTGAATGGTTTCGGGTGCGCTTGCGGAAGCGCTGGGTGTTGGAATGCCTTCCGTCGGCGAAGAGTCGCCGGATTGGCTGCGAAGGGGCGGTTGTGGACTTGTGTTGTCCATCGTGAGCGAGCGAATGAGAAGAAATTCGTCCGCGTCTTGGATCATGTTAAAGGCGGTGAGGAGCTTTTCCTGAGGGGAGGTAAAGGTGATCGTGAAAGTTTTGGTGGAAATGGAAGGGGCCTTTGGCGCTGGTGTGGCACCGGGTTTGGCGGCTGGTGCCGGGGTGGGAGTCGCGGCTGGAGTCGGGATTTCCTGTCTTTTAAGGGAGGCGATGGCCCCGATTTTGAGATCAACGATTTCATCCGTGAGTCGGCGGATAATGCGGAATTCCCGATTCAGCTCTCCGACTTCTTGCTGGGATGGCGGTGTGGCTTGGTATTCATCGAAGCCGTAGAAAAAGTTGTCTGGAAGCGTGACGCCTTTTTCGAGCGCCTTTTTCCTCAATTCATCCACTGCCTTGCGGAGGTCATCCTGGAATTCCTGTGGGTTGATGGGGGCGAGCGGTTCCTCCATCGCAGCCAGCGCGGTGCGATACTTGGCAATTTCCTCACGGTATTCCTTCAGGCTTGACTGGACGGCCTTGAGGTTGCTTTCGGTCGGGAAGGGCTTTTGGTTTTGGAATTGCTTCAGTTTTTGCAGTTGCGAATCGAGATTCGCCTGTGCCTCGTCGCGACGCGCTTGGGCATCCACCGCCAAATACGAGGTGGCTCCGGTGCCTATGACGGCCACAACAATGAGCACTACGGCAATGGGATTTTGTTTGAACCAGTTCATGGCAGGATGAGCGGTTGCTTGAGCGGCAGGACCAGCGTGTAGCCGTAGGCCCACGCTTCGCCTGTCGGCGTTGTGCGGCGGGTAATGATTTGCGAGGGATCCTCGCCGATTGCAAAGACGGCGGAAGGTTTGAGATTGTTGAAAAACTTGTCGATCACACCGGCACCCTCGCCATTCGGTGGGTTGTCGAGGTAGAGGCCGTTGATTTCGATGGCTGTGATAGCTCTTGGGGCTATGGCTGGCGTGGTCGGCTTCGGCGGGGCTTTTACTCCGGGGGCGGGTGTTGGTTCGGGAGTGGCGATGGTGCCTTCTATCGGCTTGATCTGGGTGATCCAGATGAAGCGTTGAGGGATGGTGGCGGCAAGTTCCTCCATGATAGAGGCCCACACGGAACGCTCGGCGGCTACGGCGAGGAAGGGGGCCGCTTCGGCGACGAGTTTGTCGCGTTCCGCAAGCGTGGAGGTGATGCCCTTGGAGAGACTATCGAGGCGGGCGACTTCAGCCGTTTGCTGTTGGACCCTCTCGCTAATGCGGAGCGCGGATTCGTCGAGATCAAGCCAGCAGAGGGCGGGTGTAATAATGAAAAATAGCGCCGCGATGGCCAAGGCTGGAACCCGCTTCGCGAAACGCTGGGCCTGCTTGACACTGGGAGGCGTGAGATTGATCTCGATGGGGCAATTTTTTAGGGAACGCAAGGCGCACCCGACCAACTCGCCGACGCCCGAAGCGCAGTGAGCGGTGCCGTGCGGAAGGGCATCAGGAGCAGCCTCCACATTGCGCAGGGGATTGAAATACTCCACCGGCGCCTGAAGTTTTTCTGCAAAAAATTCCGTCATGTAAGGCAGGCCCGTTCCGCCGCCGCAGATGAGAACCCGCATCGGGGTGGTGCCGCCTTGGGTGGTGCGGTAAAAATTGATCGAGCGTGCTATTTCCGCATGGAGGCGGGTCATCGTATTGCGGGTCACTTTTGCGAGGCGGGCTTCGGTGGGGTCTTCGGACTCCGCATAGGCTCCTCCGAGTCCGACCGCGCCTTTCTCGAGTTTGAGTTTTTCAGCGACCGTTATTTCCTGCGTAAATTCCTTGGAAATGGCGGTGCTGATTGTATTGCCGCCGATCGGAATACTGCGGCTGAAGAGGCGGTTGTCCTCGATGAAGACGAGGTTTGTGGTGCGCGAACCAAGATCCAGCAGGAGCGAGCAACCCTTGGCATCGGCGTAGTTGTAGCGGAAGGAGTTGAAAAGCGCGGTTGGTGCGAAATCGATTCGCCCAGGTGCTATGCCGCCCTTTTCAACAGATTCGACGACCTCGTTGAGCTGATCCGCCTTCATGGCGACGATCGAGACATCCCATGTTTCGCCACGGCGATCGCCCATGATTTGGTAATCCCAAACCACTTCGTCGATCGGGAAAGGCACATTCTGCTGGGCCTCGAAACCGATGATCGATTCGACATCACTGGCCGTGGCGCCGGGCAATTTCACAAAGCGCGAGAAGACGCTTTGCGATGGCAGGCAGATGTGGGTCTTGGCGTTTTTGGGAGCCTTCAGGGCGGTGCGGAGCTCGGCCGCGACCGATTCGATCTGGCTGTTGCGCGTGGCGTCGGCTGCGGGATCGACGATGAGTTCGGATGTTTTGAGCGCAACGAGCTTCAAGCCACCGGCAGGCAATTCCTGAAACTCCGCCATGCTCACGGTCTGCATGCCGAGGTTGAGAGTGAAAATGCGTGCTGGTCGGGCCATCGTTAGAATTGGATCAGTTTGCGGCCTTGGGTTTGGAAGGCACGAAATAATCCCAAGCAAGAGGCGCGAAGGGCGTTTGGCTCTTTTCCAGAACGCGGCCGGTGACCTTGGTCATGCCTGCGTCGGATTCCCACCAACCCTTGCCCTGCTTGGCGACATCCGCGCTCTTGGAGGAGGCTATCGCAACCAGGCCGGTGGAGTTTGAAATGGTGACGCCCACATCGACGACCGCCTGCTGCGCGGTGGCTGGAGGCTTGCCGTCAAAATACCGTCCAAGCGTCTGCGGAGAGACAAAGGCCGCCGTGTGCAGTCCCTTGCCATGGGGCACATCCGAAATGGTTGTGGTGCCAGTAAGGAGTGTGGGCTGCTTGTCAGGGGTCAAAGCGGCGTTGTTCAGAAGGATATAAAAACCAACAGTCAGGTCGTCAGTGTATTTTGGATCCTCCTTCAATACCTCGTCGCGCTCGAAATTCACATCGATCTCGAGCCAAGGCAACGGACGCGCCGCGCCGGGCTGTTGCTTACGATAGGTCCCGGCCGAGATTTGTGGCGTCTCAACAAGGGCGGGTTCGATTTTTTTAATGGCAAACTCCGGCTTGACCTGGGCTTCGAGCGGCATGCCACAAAGGGCAATGAACAGGGCAGGGAGGACCGTCGCGGGGAACCAGTTTTTTCTCATAGCGGGGCTTTTTATTCGTGTGTCTGAAGGAAGTAAATCTCAAACGCGGCCACGGAAGAATTCAATGGTCTCGCGAATGCCTTTGTCGAAATCCACCTTCGGCTCCCAGCCAAGGATCGTCTTGGCGCGGGTGATGTCCGGCTGGCGCACCTTGGGGTCGTCCACCGGCAGCGGCTTGTGTTCGATTTGGCAACCTGCGCCGGTGATGCGCAGGATTTCCTCGGCGAACTGACGGATCGTCATTTCGCGTGGATTGCCGATATTTACTGGCTCGTGGAAATCGCTCATCATCAAGCGGAAAATTCCATCAATGAGATCCGAAACATAGCAGAAGCTGCGGGTCTGGGATCCATCGCCGAAAATTGTGAGCGGATTCCCAGTCAGTGCTTGGCCGATAAAGGCAGGCACAACGCGGCCGTCATCAAGGCGCATGCGCGGACCGTAGGTATTGAAAATACGAACGATATGCGTGTTCATGCCGTGGTAGCGGTGATAGGCCATGGTGATGGCCTCCGCAAAGCGCTTGGCCTCATCGTAAACGCCGCGCGGCCCGATGGGGTTCACATTGCCCCAATAGTCTTCGGTCTGAGGATGAATGAGCGGATCGCCGTAGCACTCGGAGGTTGAGGCGAGGATGAACGCCGCGCCTTTATCCTTGGCTAGGCCGAGCGCGTTGTGCGTTCCGAGCGAGCCGACTTTCAGGGTCGGAATCGGAATGCGCAGGTAGTCGATCGGGCTGGCCGGACTCGCGAAATGCCAAACATAATCGACCTTACCTGGTATGTAGATGAAGTCGGTGACATCGTGGCAGATGAATTTGTAGTTCTTGTTCCCGGCGAGATGCTCGATGTTCGCGACATTGCCAGTGATGAGGCTGTCGATCGCAATGACGCGATGACCCTCTGCAAGCAAACGGTCGGTGAGGTGGGAGCCCAAAAAGCCCGCACCGCCTGTGATGACGCTGATGGGTTGTGAAGAGGTCTCGGCCATAGGAAAAAGATTAGTTCGAGTAGGAGGCTTGGGTGCCTTTGAGATTCCGCTTTTTGATCCAAGGCATCAGGCTGCGCAGACGCTCGCCGGTCTTTTCGATACCGTGTTTTTCGCCTTCCTTGAGGAGTGCGTTGTAGCGCTTGTAGCCGCCCTCGTATTCCTTGATCCATTCCTTGGCAAACTTGCCGGTCTGAATGTCTTTGAGAGCAGCTTTCATGCGCTTCTTCACCGAGGAGTCGATGATTTTTGGTCCAACGGCAACATCGCCCCACTTGGCGGTTTCGCTGATCGAGAAACGCATGCCGGCAATACCGGATTCGTTCATAAGATCAACGATGAGCTTCAGCTCGTGGAGGCATTCAAAGTAGGCCATCTCGGGTGAGTAGCCGGCCTCGACGAGGGTTTCGAATCCCGCTTGGACGAGCGCGGAGGCGCCGCCGCAGAGAACGGTCTGCTCGCCGAAGAGATCGGTCTCGGTCTCTTCTTTGAAAGAGGTCTCAATCACACCGCCGCGTGTGCCACCGATGCCCTTGGCCCAGGTGAGGGCGATCTTTTTCGCATCCTTGCCGGGGTTTTGGTAAACAGCGATGAGGGTCGGCACGCCTTTGCCCTCGGTGTATTGGCGGCGGACGATGTGGCCTGGTCCTTTTGGAGCGACCATGATAACATTCACATTCTTCGGCGGAACGATGGTCTTGTAATGAATGCTGAAGCCATGGCTGAAGACGAGCGTCTTGCCGGGAGTGAGGTTCGGCTCGATGTCGGCCTTGTAGGCGGCGGGTTGCTTGGTGTCGGGAATGGCAACCATGATCACATCCGCGCGGCGCACGGCCTCGGCGGTATCAAAAACTTCAAAACCCTGGGCGGCGGCGACTGCGCGGCTCTTGGACTTCGGATAGAGGCCGATGATGACTTTGCATCCGCTCTCCTTGAGGTTCAGAGCGTGGGCGTGACCTTGGGAGCCGAAGCCGAGGACCGCGAGGGTTTTTCCTTTGAAAAATTTGAGGTCGGCGTCTTTGTCGGTGAGGATTTTGGCTGGCATGGTGGTTTGGTTTTTTTAGTGTTGGGTTGAGTGTCGGGTGGGGTTAGTTGGTCCGGGCGAGGGCGATCTTGCCGGTGCGGGTCAGGTCGCTAATGCCGAAGCCTTCCATGAGGCTGAGAAATTTGTTGATCTTGTTCTCGGTGCCGGTGACCTCGATGGCGAGCTTCTCGGCTTGAACATCGATGATCTTCGCGCGGAAAATATCGCAAATCTGCATCACCTCTGCGCGGGTCTTGGAGGTCGCATTGACGCGGAGCAGCACGAGTTCGCGGTCCACATACTCTTCGTCGCGGAAATCCTGAACATCGATGACATCCACGAGCTTCTCCAGTTGCTTGGTGACTTGCTCAAGAACCTTGTCATCGCCGCGCACCACGATCGTCATGCGGGAGGCCGAGGCATCCAAAGTGGGACCGACATTGAGAGTGTCGATATTGAATCCGCGACCGCTGAACATCCCCGCCACGCGGGTCAGCACGCCGAATTTGTTCTCAACGAGAATCGATATGGTATGACGCATGAAATGTGAAAAGAGCGAGGATAGTGGGCGAGCACGGCGGGCGCGTCAATCCTTTCCGCGAATCCGAGCAGCTCCGCCGATTAAAAAAAGTCGACGCCTTTTGTGGGATCGAATTTGTGGACAACGATGTCGATTGGAACAACCATCCCCTTGTTGTTTAAAATCACATTCCCGGAATGGAAATCGGCTATTTCGATCCCAAGATCGGCATTTGCCCAGACCTCGTATTTTGAAAAATGGCCTTCTGATGGGAAGAACCCGAGCGAGTCCAAAAATTTGATGAGTTGCTCCGGCGTTGCGTGAAATGCACCTGCCGGATTCTGTGCGATGAAGTCCTGCGCGTGGATCAAGCCCAAGCTCCCGTTTTCGTTTTCGAATTTTCCGACGATCGTTGCGGAATCATTGAATGCTTCGTTGCTCGCAGCAATTCGTCGGAGGTATTCCAGCGGAGTGGCTTTGCCAGGCCCTTTGTCAATGGAGTGTCCAAAACGACCATAGCCCGTGGCTTTGAAAACCATGCCGTCTTGAAACCAGACGAAATGTTCGGAAGCTATCGTGTCCGGAGGTCCAAACTTCCCAAGATTTCTCCAAGGTATGCTTTTCTTGTCGCGGATGGCTTGCTCTTCGGCATTCCAGGCGGATGTGCCGGGTTGTGCCGCTTGAATTGCGCGACTGCTTGCTCCCACGATACGGGCGATTTCTTGTGAGGCTGTAATGGCGGCTCCTCCATTACTTCTCGAAATAATCTACAGGCTGGTCCGAGTCAACCCATGCACCTTGGAAATCTCTTTGGAGTTCCCATGAAGCGGGTCGGGAAACGCAAAAAAGCCCGGAGCTTGTGGCTCCGGGCTTTTTCGAAGGAAACGATGCGTTAGGCAAAAACCCCGGCCGATTTTTCCGCGCGTTTGCGCGCGTTTGCGTCGAGGATTTTTTTGCGGAGACGGAGCGATTTGGGAGTGACCTCCACATACTCGTCGGGCGCGATGTATTCGAGCGAACGCTCGAGGCTCATCACGATTGGAGGCGCGAGCGAGATGCCCTTGCCGTCGCCTTGGCTTCGCATGTTGGTCAATTTTTTCGCCTTGCAAGGGTTCACCGGCATGTCGTCGGGGCGGGCGTTTTCGCCGATGATCATTCCCTCGTAGATTTCCTCCTGTGGCCCGATGAAGAGGCGTCCGCGCTCTTGGATGCTGTCCAGCGCGTAGGCCATGCTGGTGCCGCCTTCCATAGAAACGAGCACGCCGTTGTTGCGGCTTGGAATCTCGCCTTTGTGCGGGCCGTATTCCTTGAAGAGGTGGCTGCAAATGCCGTGGCCCTTGGTGAGGTTCACGAGATCGGTCTCGAAGCCGATGATACCGCGTGTGGGAATCGTGGCCTGAACGAGCACGCTGTGGGGATTGTGCTCCATATTCAGAATCTCGGTTTTGCGGCCGGCGAGGTTCTGCAGGATATCGCCGAGGTTTTCAGGCGGGACATCGACATAGAGGGTTTCCATCGGCTCCAGCACAGTGCCGTCCTCGGCGCGTTTGAAGATGACCTCGGGGCGCGAAACGAGAAGCTCGAAGCCCTCGCGGCGCATTTGCTCGACGAGCACTGCGATCTGCATTTCGCCACGGGCCTTCACATCAAAGTGGCCCGCGACATCGGTGTCGGCGACTGAAATCGAAACATTGCCACGCGTCTCGCGAATGAGGCGGTCGCGAATTTGACGGGCGGTGAGGAGCTTTCCTTCCCGGCCGGCCAATGGCGAATCGTTCACGCAAATCTTCATGGAAATCGTAGGCGGATCGATCTCAACAAATGGCAGGGCCTCGCGGTCCTCGGTGTCCACGAGCGTTTCGCCGATGAAGATTTCCTCGAAGCCGCTGATGCCCACGATATCGCCAGCCGAGGCTTCTTGGATCTGAACTTTTTCCAGGCCCTCGTGCGAGAAAATCGCCGTGACCTTTGCCTTTTCCTTCCGGTTGTCCTTGTGGATGCAAACGATCTGTTGGCCGAGAGCAACCTTGCCGCTGATGATGCGTCCGTAGGCGATACGGCCGAGGTAGTCGCTGTAGTCGAGGTTCGACACGAGCATGCGGAAAAAGTCCACATCCGGCTTCGGTGGCGGCGGGATGTGTTTCACGATCGCCTCGTAGAGAGGTTCCATGTTGTCGCTGGAATCCGCGACTTCATTTTTGGCGAAGCCCTGCTTGGCGCTGGCGTAGATATGAGGGAAATCCAGCTGCTCGTCGCTCGCGCCGAGTTCCATGAAAAGCTCGAACACCATGTCGAGAACCTTGTGCGGACGGGCATTCTCGCGGTCGATTTTGTTGATGACCACAATCGGCTTGAGACCGTTCTCCATCGCCTTGCGCAGAACGAATTTTGTCTGGGCCTGAGGGCCGTCGTGCGAATCCACCACGAGGAGCACGCCGTCCACCATCTTCATGATGCGCTCGACCTCTCCGCCGAAGTCGGCGTGGCCGGGAGTGTCCACGATGTTCACATGGTAATCCTTCCAGCGGAAAGCAGCGTTCTTGGCACGGATGGTGATGCCTTTTTCTTTTTCGAGGTCCATCGAGTCCATCATGCGCTCGTCGGTTTTTTGGTTGGCGCGGAATGTTCCTGCCTGCTTGAGAAGCTGGTCAACGAGTGTCGTTTTGCCGTGATCGACGTGTGCGATGATGGCGATATTGCGAATATTTTCCATAAATAGTAGTCCGCCCGGCTGTGAGCGGGCACGGAATATGTGTAGGAGAGGGGACGCTGTCAACAAAGCCCGCGCGACAGAAACGACTTATTTCGCGGCGGACAGGATTTCGCGGATCCTCAGCGTCAGCTCGGCCAGCGTGAAAGGTTTCCTCAGCACATCCCCTGCCGGAAGCGGAAATCCCAGCGCGGCTATGGTGTGGTCGGAGTGTCCCGAGGTGTGCAGGACCCGCAAATCCGGCGATGACCGCTGGAGCAGTCGGACCATCTCCCGCCCGCTGAGCAGAGGGAGCGCGACATCCGCAATGACGAGCACGGGAGGGTTGTCTTTGCTCTGCGCGAAGACATCGAGGCCCTCGATGCCGTTGGAGGCTTGCAGAACCTCATAGCCAAGCTCCTCAAGTTGGCCGGCTATCATGTCCCGAAGCATGTGGTTGTCTTCAGCCAGCAGGATTTTTTCACAGCCACGCGGCATTTCGGCGCGGACAGGAATTTGGTTCGGAGCCCCCCCGCTACCTTCCGCCTCAGGCCACAGAATGCGGAATTCCGTTCCCCGGCCGGGATGGCTTGTCACAGTGATCTGTCCGTCCATGGATTGTATCAATCGCCGACAGGTCGCGAGTCCCAGTCCAGTGCCACTCCCCTCCGGCTTGGTCGTAAAAAAAGGCTCGAACACTCTCGCCTTCACCTCGCTGGTCATTCCAGCGCCGTTGTCCCGCACCTTTAAAAAAACAAGCTCCTGCCTGTCTTTTTGGATCCTCCCTGTCTCGATTCGGATCGTGCCGTGCGAGCGAATGGCGTCGCGCGCGTTGAGGACAAGATTGATGAGCACCTGCTCGAGATCGCCGCGATCTGCCGTGATGTGCAGCGGGCCGTTGGCGGGAGAGACTGCGAGTTCGACATTTTCGGGAAGCAGACGCGCCAGCATGGACTCGGCATTTTGAACGATGCCATTCAGATCCAGCACAGCGGCATCACGGCCTCTGTCGCGGCTGAAAACCAAGAGCTGTCGAGTGAGCGAGGCGGCCTGAGCGCAGGCGTATTCGATTTGCGAAGCGTGCTTGTGCAGGCGCGTTCCCTCGGCGAGACCTGCCATGAGCAGGCCGCTGTTGGCCATGATGATTGTGAGAATATTGTTGTAGTCGTGGGCAACGCCTCCCGCGAGTTCTCCGAAGATTTCGAGTTTCTGGGCTCGGGTGAGTTGGTCGCCGAGGGATTCCCTGTCGCGCCGGAGCGTGGCCTCGTCCAAGGCACGTCGCACGGCGGGCGTCAAGCGGGAGAGGCGGTCTTTCAAGATGTAGTCGGTCGCGCCATTCTGAAGAGAGTCCACCGCCGCCTCTTCTCCGATGACTCCCGAAACAATGAGAAATGGCAGATCGGGCTTCACTTGCCGGGCGAGCCGCAGTGCCTCCATTCCGTCGGCGCCGGGCAACGAAAAATCGGCCAAAACGACATCGACGCCCCCGCGTTCGAGCGCCTGCAAAAAAGCCGCCTCCGTTTCCACCCGGTCGATTTGGCAATCCAAGCCATCCGCTTCCAGCCTGCGCAAGATCAACTCGGCATCGAGCGGATCGTCCTCTAGGTGAAGAATCCGGCACTTCATCTCTGTTGGCGAAGCGAACGCGCCGGGGGGGTGTTCAGGCCGGTCCAGAAGTGGCCGATGGCCTGAAGGGTTTCGACAAAGCAGGCGAAGTCCACCGGCTTCACCACATAGGCGTTCGCGCCGTTTTCATAGCAAAGAGAAATATCCCGCCGCTCGCCCGAGGAGGTGAAAACGACCACAGGAATGCACCGTGTGCGGGCATCGGTTTTAATAGCGCGCAGAACCTCGATGCCGCCGATTCCAGGCATCTTGAGATCCAGCAACACCAACGCGGGCTGCGAGGCGCCTCGCCCCCTCCATGCCCGGCGTCGGTGCAGGTAATCCAGCGCATCCTCGCCAGTGTTCACGACCTCGATGCGGCGTCTCGGATCACCGGCCTGCATGGCCGAGAGCGCCAATTCGACTTCGGCGGGATCATCCTCCGCAAGCAGTATTTGAGCCGTATCAGGCGTCATTTTGAACTCTGCGGGGGAGGGTAAAATAAAATGTGGCTCCTGCATCCACCTTGCCAAGCGCCCACACGCGGCCGCCGTGACGCCGGATGATGCGTTGCACATTGGCCAGACCGATACCGGTCCCCTCGAACTCATCAGCATTGGGCAGTCTCTCAAAGACGCCGAAAATTTTCTGCGCGTAGCGGGGATTGAAACCCGCACCGTTGTCGCGAATGTAAATCGTATCCTCATCCTTACGGCCTGGCTCGGTGCCGATTTCAATGACAGCCCGGTTGCGTTTCGATGTGAACTTGATGGCATTCGAAAGCAGGTTCACCAGTGCTTGGCGCATAAGCGAGCGGTCCACAGTAACCATGGGCAGATCTTTGATTTCCCAGCTGATGATTCGATCCTTTGTTTCATGGCGCAGGTCATCCAACGCCTCCATCACGAGCGTGAGCATGTCCACAGTCACCTTCTGCACCTCGGAGCGGCCGATGCGGGAGAACGCGAGCAGGTCTTCTATCAACTCAGCCATGCGCCGCGCGGCTCCGCCGATCGTGAAGAGATGCCGCCGCTGCGCGTCCGTGAGCTTGTCGGCGGCTTCTTTTTCAAGAATCTCGACAAAGCCCATGATATGCCGCAGCGGCGCCCGGAGATCGTGAGAAACCGAGTAGGTGAATGCCTCCAACTCGCGGTTCGCGCTCTCGAGTTCGCAGGTGCGAGCTGCCACGCGCTGCTCAAGCATTTCGTTCATGCGTCGCACCTGATCCTGCGCCAGACGGTGCTGGGTGACATCGCGCAGATTGCATTGAATGAACTCGCGTCCGCCGGAGTGGAAGAGATTGCAAACGGCTTCGACTTGAATGTGCAAACCATCACGATTCTCCACACTCAGGTTCTCCCTGCGAAGGACAGGGTCCGCTCGAAGCTCGTCAAAAAATGATCCATCGTTGCGAAAAAGCGCGTGCAGAGGAGCGATGTTCTCAGGATTCGCCGCGATGAGGCGTGATCTCGAAATACCAGTGAGAAGGCACATGGCGGGGTTAACATCCACAATCCGGCGTGTGTGGAAATCCAAGACAAAAATCCCGTCCTGCGATGTCTCAAAAAGCCTGCTGTAGGATACCTCCGGATCCTCGGTTGGAGGCAGCGGCATGTCCCTCAGAATTTCCTTGGTGCTGCTTTTTCGAATTGGCGGTGATTTTGTCATAAAGCTCCCGCACATTTAAGAGCGGGAAACCTCATCAACAATGGGGACAACGCCCCATGAGCCCTACAAACAGAACCCCCGGCAGAATTGCCTGCCGGAGGTTCTATTCTTCCATGGAAGATAGCGGGAGACGTGGAAACCCATCGTCGAGAATCGGCGAACTCACATTGGGGTGATCGCCTGCCGGAAAAGCCAGAGATGCCTAACCTTTGCGTTCAAGCTCCCAGAGCTTGAAATATTTCAAGTAAACATAGAACGCCTCCATGAAGGCGACGAGCAGGCCGGGCAGGCCCTCGCGATAGCCACGGCGAAGCAGGTAAAATTTGAAAAAACGCGCCTTGGGTTTGAGAAGAAGATCCGCAAGACCCGCGCGCTTGCCCTTTTTGTGAAGAGCGCGGGCGGCTGCGGAGGAGTGCGCATTCAGGCGCGCCACATGGTCAGCGATATCGCAGTAGGTGTAGTGCCGCAACTCACCGCGCATGCGTCCGACGGCACCCTGCACGCGGGCGTGCTCGTGGGGTTCCTCCCCATGCCAAGTGACCCGTTCGCGCCGCGCAAGACGCAAGCGGCGCTCGGGATGCCATCCGCCTTTTCGCCACCAACGGCCCAGGTAAAAAACCACACGCAGAATCTCGAATCCCTCCTCCTTTACTTGTCCGCCGGCATCGCTTTCGAGCATGGCACGAATCTCGTCCTTCAACTCGGGCGAGACCTCCTCATCAGCATCCAGATTGAGAATCCACGGCTGCGTGCAAAGCGAAAGCGCGTGGGATTTTTGCTCCACATAGCCAGTCCACTCTCGGTGTGCGATTCGGCAGTTGTGCTTCGCGCAGATTTCCAAAGTGGCGTCGGTGGACCCCGAGTCCACAACGACGATTTCGTCGCACCACGACAAGCTCGCGAAGCAACGCTCGATGGATGCGGCCTCGTTTTTGCAAACGATGAATGCGGAGATGCCGGTCATAAGCGCGGGGACTCGAGACGCAGGGCGGTTTTGCGAAACGAAAGGAACTCGGCGGCCCTGTGCTGGGAGGCTTCGACCTCCTCCTGCCAAGCCTTGTCATTTGTGAGCAGGAGTCGCGCGGACTCTAACAAATCCTCACGCGAGGCAGGCGAACTGATGCCAGGAAAAGCGATGCGCTCGACGGCACCATTTCCACCCACGCAGGGGATACGGCAGAGCAATGCGGCGGATGCGCTCGCGCCAGGGCCTTCGTCACCATCCAACTGCCATACGATTCGATGGAGCGACATGACACGCAACAGATCGGCGTATGGCACCGGCTCCTCGACAATGAAGAAGAGCGGATTGTTTTTTCGCAGGCTTTTTAAAATCATCCCGCCCCGGCGTCCCTCGGTGTTGACCACCGCCAGCGGGCATTCCAGTTCACGCGAGAGGCGGTCAGCCGCCATAAGGGCCGCCATGTGGTTCGCCCCGCCGGAGAGAAAGGAATTTGTTCCGATGAAAATGCCACGCCGCTTTCCCGCAGGCTGGCTGAAATCCCACGCGGGATGATCCACCGGACACGGCGGCGGGGTGAACGGGACCTCGGTAGCGCCGGCGGTTTCATACAAGCTCACGCTCTCGGGAGTGGTGGCGATGGCGCCATCGGCGGAGCGGCAGATTTCGCGGAAAAGATCGAATCTCGTTACATCGCTGAGGAGGGCGGCGAAGTCGGCTGAGCGCGTGTCCCGGCAGGAAACCCTCACGCGCGCACCGCGTTTGCGTAGAACTTTCAGGGTTGCCAGGGCCTTCCGGAGATTCTTTTTGTCCAAAATCAGCAGGACATCATTTGCATTCGAGGTAACCGTTCGCAGGCTGCGGTGGAAGCCGCCCGCAAGGCAGGCGGCGTAGGCGTAAACGCCCTCAGGAGCCGGACCGGCATCATCCGGGCCTCCCGGTCCATTCGCAAACGATCGGTTGCGCGAGCGCGCGCCGGGTTGAACAACGGCGAAACTCATGCGGATTTTACTTTTTCCCAGATGCGGTCGAGTTCCTCGAGCGGCGTGTCCTCGACTTTGCGGCCGAGGGATCCGAGTTCGCGCTCGATCGCTTGGAAGCGAGTGACGAAGCGGTTCGTGGAACCAGCGAGTGCGGTTTCGGCATCGACTCCCAGCTTGCGAGCCAGATTCACAGCGGTGAAAAGCAGGTCGCCGACCTCGGCTTCGAGGGATGCCTCATCACTCGCCTCTATGGCCTCGCGGACTTCGGCAACCTCCTCGGCAAACTTGCCGAAGACGGGTTCGACATCCGGCCAGTCAAATCCGACACGCGCGGCTTTTTTTTGAACGGTCTGGGCCTTGAGCAAGGCCGGCAGCGCACCCGCGATATTGTCGAGCACGCCTGACGCGCCGCCTTTTTCACTGCGCTTGATTTGTTCCCATTGGCGAAGGACGGCATCGGAATCCGCCGCCAGTTTGTCGCCGAAGACATGCGGGTGACGACGGATCATTTTTTCACAGACGGTCGCAGCGACCTCCTCGAGTGAGAAAGCCCCTCTCTCCGAACCCATCTGGGCGTGCATCACAACATGGAGCAGCAGGTCGCCGAGTTCCTCGCGCAGGTTGGCATCATCCGAGCGCTCGATGGCATCGATGACCTCGTAGCATTCCTCGACGAGCAAAGGCCGGAGGGTCGAGTGCGTCTGCTCGCGATCCCAAGGGCAGCCATCCGGAGCGCGGAGGCGGGCGACAATTTCCTGCAGGCGGGCGATGCCGTCTAAATTTTCCATAGCGAGCTGTTCGAGTTACCGAATTCGTTGACCTCTTCGCTGCTCGAACGAAGCATGACAATCATCAAAAACGAAATCACGAGGATCGTTCCTATGTAAACTCCGAAGCCCAGCCAGGATGGCAACTGGTGAACCGCCATGGCATGGTAGAAGTCGGCGAACGAGCGGATCGGTTCCTTCGTGTGAATGAAAATCTTCAGCGTCCAAGCCAGCATCACAAATCCAAAGATGAACGCATAATTCCGCTTCAGGCGCCGCGCGACTGCCTCGAGTTTGCTGATCTTGAAGGAAGGTAGGATCAGATCCTCGCACACCAGCCGCCGCCACTCGCCGTCCAAGATTTTCGGACTTTGCGAAATCATCGGCACCAGGAAGTGCGCCTCCAGCATGCGAACCCGCCCGCGAAACGCGTCATAGAACCGGTAGCGCCGCGCCTCGATCCAAAGCATGATCCAGACGAGTGCGAGATTGAAAAAGAAAATGATGTGCGGGACATCCCGAATCGAAAACGCAAATCCAATAATCGTGGTGCTGGTTGTAATCGCCCAGGTCGTCGTCACATCCAGCCTCTGTCGCCAGATCATGATGCGGCCGAGTTCTCCCCGGTAAAAGTGGGAGAGGGCGTTGACATAGCAGGGATCCTTGAGGTTCGGATCGGTTTGGCGGACGGGCGGAGAGTCTTGAGGTTCGGGCATTTTTACAATCCCCCGTCCTTGGCGATCAGGTGGACACGGGCTTTCTCAAGGCGCTCGCGTTCGCGCGGCGTGAGGCTGCCAATGCCATGACGGGAGATTTTTTCCAGGATCGGATCGATCGCGTCGATCGCATCCTCGCTGACGGGTTCTGCATTCCGGGGCGTCGCCGGCTTCCGTGCGGGCCGGGCTTTCTGCGCCCGCTCGGGTAGCCGAAAGGTGAAGCGGCCCTGCTGAAAACCGATGAAGAGGCAGGCGGCCACGCAATCCACCACCAGCACGGCGAGCGCATCGTAGTTCGAGAGGGCCAAGCATTGAAGCGAGTTGATGGCCAGAAGCGCAAGGGCGATCCATTTCGCCTGAATGGTGAAGAGGATTTCAGCGGTCGGGTAGATCAAAGCAAATGCCACAAACACGCCGAAGTGCAGCGCGCTCGATCCGTCGTAAATCGTCCGCCAGCCGACGAAATCGCAGAGCGTGAGAAACAACGAGGGAGCTGCCAGCAGAGTGAGATAAAGTTTTATGAAAGCCGCGCGCCCGAGGTAGCTCTCAATTTCCCGACCGAAGACGACCAGCAAATACAGCTCGAACAAAAACACCCAGTAAGGCGGCGTGTGGACGAACGCATAGGTGAAGAGTTGCCAAACCGACCAGTCTCGCACCACGGCATCACTCGAAAACATCAGCGACTGCAGCAGCGCCTCCGTGCCTGCCGCCATCGCAAGCGCGCTTAAAACAAGGGCGACTCCGTGCAAGCCCGCGACCACCGTGCTCACATAAACCGGGAAATTTCCCAGCCAGGTGAGGGGTCCGTCGTTGTCTGGACTGCGTTGCGCAATCATTTCAATCAAGAAACTATGCCCGATTGGAAGGCCCCACAAGCGGGAAGTCGCGCGGGCTTTTTCCTATTGCGAAGCGCCTGCGACGGCGGCAAAGTGCGGCCCATGGGAACATTTGTGATATCGCTTGTCGTCCTGGCTGCGGTGGCGGGTTTTTTCCTGCTCTTCGTCATCGGCCAATACAACCAGCTCGTGACGCTGCGGAACCGCTTCAAAAACGCCTTCTCGCAGATTGATGTCCAACTCAAGCGCCGCTACGACCTCATCCCGAACCTCGTTGAAACCGCGAAGGCCTACATGCAGCACGAGAGCAAAACCCTCGAGGCCGTCACCGCCGCCCGCAACATCGCGCAAACCGCTGGTGGCCGGGCCGCCGCGAATCCCGGCGATCCGGCCGCGATGCGCGAACTCGCGGGAGCCGAGGCTGGGCTCACCGGCGCTCTCGGACGCCTCATGGCCGTCGCCGAGGCCTACCCTGACCTTAAGGCGAATCAAAACATGCTCCAGCTCACCGAGGAGCTGACCTCCACCGAAAACAAGGTCGCCTTCGCCCGCCAAGCCTACAACGACTCTGTGATGGCCTACAATACGAAGCGCGAACTTTTCCCGACAAACATCATCGCAGGCATCTTCAACTTCGCCGCCGCCGAATTGTTCCAAGTCGAAAATCCCGCCGAGCGCGAGGCACCGAAGGTTTCGTTCACATGATGCCGGTCACTCCGTCGCGCTCCGCTTTTCTGGAAAAAGCGGCCACCGACCGTGTCGTGCCCGTCATGTGCGAGATCGTGGCGGATGGCGACACGCCGGTCTCCGCCTTCGCCAAGCTGTGTGGCGAGGCCCCATCCTTTCTCCTCGAATCCGCCGAGCAAAAAGACCAGACCGGCCGCTTCTCCTTTCTGGGCTTCGGTGCGCGCGCCTCATTCACCGCCACAGGAAAAACCCTCACGCTCACGGAAAACGGCACCTCCCGGACATTCGAGACCGACCGCGACCCGCTCGATGAACTCGAAAAGTGGATGGCCCCCTACCGCACAGAGTTTGACCCCTCGCTGCCGCTTTTCCATGGCGGCGCAGTCGGCTACCTGAGCTACGATTGCATCCGATGGTTCGAGCCCACCATACCTCCCGCGCCAAAGGATGAACTCGGAATTCCCGACATGTTTTTTATGGTCACAGAGGTCGTTGTGGCCTTCGACCACCGTCAACGCCGGATTCGGATTGTCGTGAATGCTTTTCCCGAAAAAGAAAATCCCGCCGCCGCCTACGAGGCCGCCTGCGAGCGGATTCGCGGCATTCTGGAGTCGCTTTCCAAGCCCCTCGCCTTCGAGCCGATCTTCACGGACTCCACCCCAGCCGCCGCGCCATCCACTTCGAACACGACCCGCGAGGAATACCACGCCATGGTCCACCGCGCGCACGAATACATCCGCTCGGGGGATATTTTCCAAATCGTGCTCGCCCAGCGTTTCGAAACCGAATTCCACGACGACGCCCTCGATCTTTACCGCGCCCTGCGTTTTGTGAATCCCTCGCCCTACATGTTCTGCCTGCGTTGTCCCGGTGGATACTCCCTCGTAGGCAGTTCGCCCGAGGTCCATGTGCGCCTCACCGGCGACCTCGTCGAGATCCGCCCCATCGCTGGCACCCGCCGCCGTGGAGCGACGATTGAGGAGGACAACGCCAACGCCGCCGATCTCATGGCCGATCCGAAGGAATGCGCCGAGCACCTCATGCTCGTGGACCTCGCCCGCAACGATGTCGGCCGCATCGCGGAATACGGCTCCGTAAAAGTCACTGATTTCATGACGATCGAGCGCTACAGCCATGTCATGCACATCGTCTCGCATGTCTCGGGAAAACTCGCCGGTGGCCGCAGCGCCTTCGATGTCATGCGGGCCACATTCCCCGCCGGAACCGTCTCCGGAGCGCCCAAGGTCCGCGCCATGCAAATTCTTAACGAACTCGAAAAAAGCAAACGCTGCTCTTACTCCGGCGCCGTCGGCTACTTCGGCTTCGACGGCAACCACGACTCCTGCATCGCCCTCCGCACCGTCCTGCTCAAGGACGGCAAAGCCTTCGTCCAATCCGGCGGCGGCGTCGTCGCCGACTCCACACCCGAAGGCGAATACCAAGAGACCGTCAACAAAGCCATGGCCGGCATGCGAGCCATCGACCGCGCCAGAAAATCAAAATGAAGAAGAATTTTCACCACAACCGAGCGCCGGGGCAGGCGGGAGGTAGAGCAACCGAAGGTTGGCCCCGAAGGGGCGAGACGAGCGGGAGCGAGCGAGTCAAAGAACACAGAGGACACGGAGTGGAAGAAGAGTTTTCGGTTAGCTTCAGCATTTTCCAGCCTGCATTCTTACAAAATTTTTACATCACCCCCTCTTCCCTTACCTCCGTGCTCTCCGTGTCCTCCGTGGTTAAACCTCTTTGCTTCCCGCTCGCATGATCCTTGTCATCGATAACTACGATTCCTTCACCTACAACCTCGTCCAGTATTTCGGCGAACTCGGTGCCGACCTGCTCGTGAAGCGCAACGACGAGATCACCCTCGCCGACATCACCAAGCTCGCCCCAGAAAAAATCGTCGTCTCCCCCGGCCCCTGCTCACCCACCGAGGCCGGCATCAGCTGCGACACCATCCGCGAATTCAGCGGAAAAATCCCCATCCTCGGCGTCTGCCTCGGCCACCAGAGCATCGGCCAAGTCTTCGGCGGCGAAGTCATCCGCGCCCCGCGCCTCATGCACGGCAAAACCTCCCCCATCCTCCACACCGGCGAGAATGTCTTCACCGGCCTCCCCAGCCCCTTCGAAGCCACCCGCTACCACTCCCTCATCGTCAAACGCGAAACCCTCCCCCCCTGCCTCAAAATCACCGCCGAAACCGCCGAAGGCGAAATCATGGGCCTCGCCCACCGCGACCTCCCCGTCTACGGCGTCCAATTCCACCCCGAATCCATCCTCACCCAACACGGCAAGCAAATGCTGAAGAATTTTTTGGAGTTGTAAGCTCTCCTGCTCAACTCCTCAGACTCTGTAGTTCTAAAGAAAATGTTGGTGGATTCATAAAATCATGCTTCAGTTTCTCCGGAATTGGCCCCGGCTCGAACCGACACCGTATGGTATGCTTTCCCGAAAGGGATAGAGCCGGGGCTTCTTTTTATCTCGGCCGTACCTGCACATAGATTTTCCGATGGGAAATTAGGGGGGCGATACACTTCGGCATGCTGCTTTCCGCTGTAGCTCCGGGCGACCGTGCCACAAACCATGTCAGCCACCTGCTTCTCGGATACCAAAAATTTTCTTGTTTCCGCAAGGCGATTCGCTATTGTCAGACGTTTTAGAAACACGCTTTAATAATACGTTGCAGAGTGTTAAATATAAATAATTAATGCAATCCCGCTATTACGCCTTACAGAATGCCTTCCCTTCAACAAATCCTCGATGAAACCAGAAGCGAGCTTCTCGATCTTTCGACGAGAAATCGTTTGCTTTCGATGCCTGTAGAGACGAAGTCAGCTCGCGTAGTTCACGTCTGGGATGAGAAAAGCGATCCAGTTTTCCGTTTGCTGGTTGGTGAAAAAAAGTCTTTCTCGTTGATTCCGAGGATTGATCGGCAACCTCGGAACCCATCGAAAAATGTTGCAGTTGATACCGAAACTGATCTCGACGAAGACAATGCCAGTCTTCCCCTACCTGATGAAAACGAAGAATCCGGGGGCATAGGTCATCGCCATGATACCAAACTACAGACATCTCTAAGCTCCGATGGCCTGCAGAAGCGTCTGCTCTCGCTCTACAGGGATGCTCGGTCCATCATTGAGGAGCAAGGTGTAAATGTGCTCTACCTCGCACTTGGGAGGTTGAAGTGGTTTGAAACTGAAAAATCAGACACGCCTCGCTATGCTCCTTTGATCCTTGTTCCTGTGGAACTAAAGCGGAAAAGCGCCAGCGAACGATTCACTGTCACTTGGCGTGAGGAGGATGTGCAGGAAAACCTATCGCTTGCTGCAAAATTACGGGCGGAATTCGGAATTGAACTGCCGAAGTTCCCACCTGAGGACGAACTCATTCCCTCAAGCTATGCCAAAGCTGTTTCTGGCACTTTAGCTGGTCAAAAGCGCTGGGAAGTGCAGGCCGACGCCATGTTACTCGGATTCTTCTCTTTTGCGAAATTCCTGATGTATCGCGACCTAGATCCTCGCACTTGGCCTGCTCCGGATTTGTTGCTCACCCCAACTCTTGAGAACTTGCTTTGCGATGGCTTCCCGGCAACAGACTCGCCATTTCCAAGCGATGGACATCTTGATGAAATTATACCTGCATCGCGTTTGGATCATGTCGTAGATGCGGATGGCTCCCAAACAATTGCAATCGAGATGGTGCGAGCAGGCAGAAGTTTAGTGATTCAGGGGCCACCTGGCACCGGCAAGAGCCAATCGATTACGAATCTCATAGCCACAGCAGTGCTTGATGGAAAAAAGGTGCTTTTCGTTGCTGAAAAACTTGCTGCCCTGCAAGTAGTCAAGCGTCGACTGGAAGCTGCTGGACTCGGTTCCGTGTGCCTCGAACTCCACAGCCATAAAGCACATAAGCGCGCAGTGCTCGATGAAATCGAACGCACTTGGCAACTTGGCCGCCCTCGTGGCGAGGAGCTTGAGGTGGTTATCTCGCAACTTGAGCAATCTCGGGCGCGTCTTAATGGACATGTGGCAATGCTGCATGCCCCGATCGGAGCAGCAGGCACCACTCCATTTCGAATTTTTGGTTCATTGGCTCTACTCGGTGAGAGAGGCCGAGATTTTGTTGAGCCGGATTTTTCAGGTGCCGAAAATTGGGATGAGAATGCGCTGCGGGAGCGTCGCGGTATCATAGCGGAGCTTGTAAAGCGGATTGATCAAATGGGAGCTCCATCCTCTCATCCGTGGCGCGGTGTTGAACGCGAAGTAATCCTAAATATCGACCTGCCTCCCATTCGTCAAAAGTTGGAGCGACTTTCCAAGGCACTGCCCCCGCTCCTTGAGGCAGCAAAAGAACTCGCCTCTTTTTTATGTCAACCCAAACCCTCCACATTTTCTGAAATCGAGATTTTGCGTAGAATGGCAAATCATCTGGCTTCCGCACCAGCACTTGATCCATCCGTTCTTGGCCATGAAATTTGGGACACAGGCATCGAACTTGTTCGCGTAATCGTTAATCATGGACACGAAGCGACTGTCCTTCGCCAGAATCTCGCGTCCATCGTTACCGATGCAGCTTTTGAAAGCGATTTCAGTTCGGCTCGCGCAAGTATAGCGGCACACGGGCAATCCATTTTTAGATTCGTGAATGGAGATTTCCGTCAAGCCATGTCCACGCTTCGTGGAATAACCCGAAGTGAGCCCCCAAAAAGCCATGCCGAGCGAGTAGCCCTTCTTGATGATGTAGCTCTTGTCCGCAAACATTTGATGGGAATTCGCGCTGGAGACGAGATGGGAAAGCAGGCCTTCGGTAGCTTATGGAAGGGCGAGGACTCGGCGTGGGATCAACTCTCTTCAATAATTGAATGGATCAGCACTGAGGAAAGTCAATTTTTTGTAAGCAGCGAATTTCGCAGGAATTTTTTGGAGATTGATCGGAGTAAAAACTTTGGATCTTTAAGCGATGCCCTCGAATTACTTATCGGGGAAGCTTGGCAATGCTCCGAGGCAGTAAAAGACGAAGTTGCCTTAAATCTCTCAACTGCATTTGGTATCGAAAGGATGGAAGATATTTCGATTGAATCTCTTTCTTGTCGTCTTGGGCAATGGCTCGAAACCTTAGAAGACCTAACCCGCTGGAATACTTGGTTCACGCGAGCAGTGCGCGCAAGACAGCTTTGTCTCGGCTCCCTTGTTGATTCACTGGAGAATGCCAGCTTATCTCACAATTCGGCAGCGGATATCTTCGATCGCGCGTATTTTTCGCGTTTGTTGCGAGAGGCAGTCAAGACACATCCGGAGCTAGCGCAATTTGATGGCCTTGAGCATGAGAGGGTAATAGAGGATTTTCGGCGTGCAGATCTGGAGCGGCTTACGCTGGCTAAATATCGAGTGCTCGCGAAGCACTACGAAGGAATACCTGCTCGCCATGCGGGTGCTGGCGCAACCGGCATTCTCCTTGGCGAACTCGAACGAAAGCGGGGACATCGACCCGTCCGCAAACTTCTCAAGGACGCTGGCTCCGTCGTGCAGGCAATAAAGCCTGTCTTTATGATGAGCCCTTTATCTGTGGCGCAATATCTCGAACCAGGTTCGGTGCACTTTGATTTGCTTGTCATCGATGAAGCTAGTCAGGTCCAACCTGTGGATGCGCTGGGCGCGTTCGCCCGTGCTACCCAGCATGTCGTTGTTGGCGACAGCAAGCAGTTGCCGCCAACGCGCTTTTTTTCGCGCCTCACGAGCAATGAGGATGACGAAGAGGATTTGAGCGACGAAGAATCGCCTTCCGCCGCGCAGGCGAAAGATGTGGAAAGTATCCTTGGGCTTTGCTGCGCGCGGGGACTGCCTGAAACAATGCTGCGGTGGCACTACAGAAGCCGACACCAGTCGCTGATTGCCGTGTCGAATCGCGAGTTCTACGAGGACAAACTATTCATCGTTCCGAGTCCGCATACAGCCAGCGCAGGGCTTGGAACCGAATTTCAATTCGTAAAAGGCGGCATCTACGATCGGGGTGGATCAAGCACAAACCGGGTCGAGGCCCGCGCTGTTTGCAAAGCCATTCTCGAACATGCCCGGCACAATCCCAAACTCAGTCTTGGAGTCGCGGCATTTTCGATCAAGCAGCAGCAGGCTATAGAGGATGAACTCGAACTTCTCAGGCGCGAACAGCCAGATGTGGAAAACTTTTTCCAATCACATCCTCATGAGCCTTTTTTTGTTAAGAATCTTGAAAATTTGCAAGGTGACGAACGCGATGTCATTTTTATCTCAGTGGGTTACGGGCCAGATTCGAGCGGTTATCTGGCAATGAACTTCGGCCCGCTCAGCAATGAAGGAGGTGAGCGGCGCCTGAATGTGCTTATTTCTAGAGCGAAACGCTGCTGCGTTGTTTTCGCTTCGCTCCGTGCCGATGATATTGATTTGGCGCGTGTAACCGGACGCGGAGTGCGTTCCTTTAAGACATTCTTGAAGTTTGCTGAAACTGGTATCCTTACCGCTCCAGCGGAGTCTGTCGGCAAGGAAATGTCTCCATTTGAAGAGGCTGTGAGGCGATCCGTCGAAGCCCTCGGTTATGAAGTTCATCCTCAGGTGGGCGTCGCAGGATTCTTTGTTGACTTGGGTGTCGTTGATCCTGAAAAGCCTGGGCGCTACATTCTCGGCATCGAGTGCGACGGTGCGGCTTATCACTCCTCCCGATCAGCTCGAGACCGTGACCGACTCCGTCAAGCCGTCTTAGAAGATCATGGATGGATCATTCATCGAATTTGGAGCACCGATTGGTTCCAGCGTCCTGGCGAGCAACTTCGCAAAGTAGCCGCAGCGATAGAAAAAGCCAAACTCTCTCTGCTAGAGTCATCCCCGATATTTCATAAAACTGAAAATGAAGAGGAGGAAATTGAGCGGGATATAGCGGTTAAAACTGATTCATTATTGTCTGTGCCGTATATCGAGGCCGCTTTTAATGTGCCGCATAGAACACCCCCGCAGGAGCTTTCACCCTACAAGATGGCAGAAGTGATTTTCAAAATCCTCGAGATCGAAAGCCCCATTCACCAAGAGGAGCTCACCGTTCGCGTCCGCGACCTGTGGGGTTTGGGCCGCGCTGGTTCGCGTATTCAAGACAGCGTAGCCGATGGCATTCGCGCCCTTGTTCTCTCGCAGCGTTGTCAGCGTGAAGAAGAGTGCTTGTTACTGCCGGGAACCATCGTTCCGGTTCGTAATCGTGAAGTTGCGCGCTCAAACAGCCTGCGAAAACCGAATTTTTTGCCGCCTCAGGAAATCCGAGCGGCAATTGAAAAAGTCATTTCTGAACACCACGGGGCCGGGGAAATCGAGATCACGCAAACAGTGGCAAGACTCCTTGGTTTTAAGACAACCAGCTCCACACTGCGTCTTGTGATCCAGGCGCAGATCAAGTATCTGCGCGAGATCGGCAAGATTATTGCTCAAGATGGATTGCTTCGCATCATGACCATGAATTGATAGATAAAACATAAAGCGCACACACACATTGATATATTTTCCAAAGCAATCCCTTTGCACTGACCATAGCTTAGAAAAATCAACCCTATGACCTTTCCCGATTACGATGTAATTATCTGGCATAGAAGCCCATCGACCCCGACCGACCTCTATGAGCGTATTCTCGAAAAGGCGAATATGGCCCCTTATGAGTCGACAGATTTCGATGGTATGCGGGATATTCATTGGGGATTTTCCAATGCTGAGGATGCTATTGAATTTGCGGAGGGGTTGTTGGAGTTTGCTGCACTGGAGGATGTCATGAAGTTGACTATCCTTGGCGAAAGTATCGGACGAAAGGTTTACAAAGACACGATGGTGCGTTTGCAGAAGTAACAATCATGCGTGAAAAACCGTGCGGGAAGGTGTCAGTCCTCCGTTTTGTCGCATTTTTGAAATGCCGGAGGATAGGGTTTATGAAAAAAGAATTTCAAGTGACGATGGTGCACAACTTCATTCGCGCGGCGGGTTCCTGATTGTTGGGTTATCAACTGCCGAGAGTTACTTTTTTTCCCAGCGTTCGAGGGATTCTTCGTGGAGGTGGCGGCGTTTGAAGTGGCGGGAGATGATGCCGTAGCGGGGGCTGAAGAGGTAGGCGAGGAGGAAGAAGAGGCCGAGGATGAGCACGATGGCGGGGCCGGAGGGGATGTTTGCCCAGAAGGAGACGAGGAGGCCGGCGACGGCGCCGAATGTTCCGAGGGCGGCACCGCCCCAGAGCATGATGTCGAAGGAATCGCTGAGGAGGTAGATGGTGGCGGCGGGAAGGATGAGGAGGCCTAGGGAAAGTAAGACTCCTACGGCTTGGAGGGATGAAACCATTGCTAGGACGATTAATAAAATGAGCATTCCGAGTAGCATACCGACGGGGACGCCTTGGGTTTTTGCGACGGAGGCTTCGAAAATGGTGAGGAGGAGCGGGCGCTGGAAGGCGACGAGGAGGAGCATGGCCACGCAGGTAATTGCGTAACTCGTCCAGAGGTCGCTGTCGCCTACGCCGAGGATGTTTCCGAACAGGAAATGGTCGAGGCTTACTTTGACTCCGGCGTATTTGATAAGGGCGATGCCGATCGCGAAGGCGACGATGTAGAGAGCGGCGATGGCGGTCTCTTCCTTCACTCTTGAGCTGCGGGAAATGAGGTGTCCCCCGAGAGCTACGAAGACTGCCGCGAGCAGGCCGCCAAAGAGGAGGCCGAGCGGGGAGAGGCCGATCAGGATTGCGGCCAGGGCGAGACCGGGGAGGAGGGAGTGGGAGAGGGCATCCGCCATGAGGGCGAGTCGGCGGATGACGACGAATGCGCCGAGGAATCCGTTGGTGAAGCCTACGAGCACGCAGGCGAGGAGGGCGCGGCGCATGAAGTCGTATTCGAAGGGTTCAAGAATCCAGTTCATGAGTGGTGGTGATGGGCGTGGCCGCTGAAAACATGCACGGCGTAGGCGCGGTCGAGGTTGTCTTTGGTGAAGGCCTCAGCTGTGCTGCCGCATGCCACGAGTTCGCCGTTCAAGAGCAGGATGTGGTCGAAGAGGGCCTCCACGCTTTTGAGATCGTGGTGCGAGGCCATGATGAGCTTGCCGGCCTCGCGCAGGCGGCGCATGGCTTGGGCAAAGGCCTCCACCGCATTCCGGTCGAGGCCGGTGAATGGCTCGTCGAGCAGGTAGATGTTGGCTTTTTGTGCCCATGCCCGAGCCAGGAAGGCGCGTTGTTGCTGACCGCCGGAAAGGGCGGAAATCTGGCGATCGGCGAGATCCTCCAAATCGCAAATGTGGAGCGCCTCCTCGACGGCAGCGTGGTCGCTGGCACCGAAGCGGCGCCATTTTCCGAGTGCGGGATAGCGCCCCATTTCCACGAGGCCGCGCACCGTGATGGGGAAATCCCAGTCCACCGCCTCGCGTTGCGGGACATAGGCGATCTCGCGGCCGGATGTTCCCTCAAGTTGATGTCCGCGAAATTCTATGCGGCCGGTTTCGAGTGGCAGCAATCCGGCGATGGCCTTCAAAAGCGTGGTCTTGCCGGCGCCGTTGGGGCCGAGCAACGCGACACAGGATCCACATGAGAGCGTGGCGTTGAGGTGGTGCACGGCCGGGATGCGGTTGTAGCTCACAGTCACATCTTCCAAGTGGAGTTTGTGGCTCATGGCTTCGGAATGGTTACCACATCCTCCACAAGCCCGGTTCCCCAGAAGGTCGAATCGGCGAGGGTTTTTCCCGCGAGGCGCACCTCGACGCGCAGGGCGGAGTTTCCAGCGGCGGGGTCGAAGTTTCCAAAAACGGCGAGGTCCTCCGGTTCGGCGGCGTTCATCGTGAAAGAGGCCGGGAGTGAAGTCGCGGGGCCTGCGGATTCGACGGAGGGCTGATTGGCAACGCGCACGGCAAGACGGGCCGGAGCGGAGGAGGTGAGCAACACCTCGTAAACGGCCATTTTTTGAGGCTCGATCGGCGCTGAGGCTGGAGGCGGCGCGGACGGGGCGGGCCGTGTGAGCAACCAAACCGGGACGCCAAGAAGCGCGAGACCGGCAGCCACCGAAAATAGACGCAGGAGCGGGAAACCGCGCACAGCTTATTTCAGGGCCTCCACGATGATAGAGACATTGCTTTTCATCATGCCTTCGTAAGTCGCCGTCGCACCGCTGCCAAGTCCATCCGCACAGAGCACGCCACCGAGTTTTGCGCCTGTCTCGTTTGTGATTTCTTCGAGGACCTTGGGATTCTCAATATTCTCGGCGAAGATGGCTTTGACCTTGCGGGCTTTGATTTCCTCGATTAGGCGCTTCACTTTTTGAGAGGAGGGCTGGTCGGATGTCGAAACGCCCTGAACGGCGAAAATCTCGAAGCCATTATCCTTCGCAAAATATCCCAGCGCATCGTGGGAGGTGACGAGCACACGGTTCGCCTTGGGAAGCGCGGCGAGTTGGAGGCGGACCCATTTGGAGAGCGCGGCGAGGCGGCTCTGGAGCTTTTTAGCGTTCGCCTCGTAGGCGGCCTTGCCTGCGGGATCGACGGCGACAAATGCGTCGCAGATTTGTGCCGCCACCGCTTGGACATTCGAAATGCTGTGCCACCAATGGGGATCGGTCGAGCCATGGCTGTGCGCGTGGTCGTGATCATCGTGTCCCTCGCACGCGGCCTCGATCGGTTTCACGACATCCCCGCCCACCACGAGGCGGACGCCTGCCTTTTCCAGACTCGGACGCAGCTTGTCGAGGTAGCCTTCAAAGCCGAGGCCGCTGGCGAGGAGGATTTGGGATTTGGCGATGGTTTTTCGATCCCCCGGCGTGGGTTCGTAAATGTGGGGATCGACTCCGGGCTTGACGATCTCGGTCACCTCCACGCGCTCGGCACCGATGTCGCGGGCCAGATCGGCCATCACCGTGCTGAGCGAGGCCACGCGAAGCGGCTCGGCTTGTGCAAAGGTCGTCCATGCCAAAAAGACGGAAGCAATCAACAGTCTGTTCATAGCGGACGAAACTGCCCCGCCCGTGTCATGCAAGTCAATTGCAAAAAAGACCCGCATTGGGTTTGCAACCACGGCGGAATCCCATCAGAATGCAGCCTGCAACTTTAAAAACTATGGCTGATTATGATTTGATCGTGGTGGGCGGCGGACCTGCAGGTTATGTGGGTGCGATTCGCGCGGGACAACTCGGAAAAAAGGTGGCGGTGGTTGAAATGGACCGCGCCGGCGGCACCTGTCTGAACTGGGGTTGCATCCCCACCAAGTCGCTTCTCAAGAATGCCGAAGTTTATCAGACGATCAAAAACCACGCTGGCGACTTTGGTTTGAAAGTCGAAGGCCTATCCTACGAGTGGGACAAAGTAATCGGCCGCAGCCGCAAGGTTGCCGACCGCCTCGCAGGCGGCATTGAGATGCTCTTAAAGAAAAACAAGGTGGACTACATCCGTGGCGAGGCCTCGATTCCGAAAGCCGGAGTCGTGGAGGTCATCGACAAGGATGGCAAAAAAGCCGAGCACAAAGCGGCAAAAATCCTGATCGCCACAGGCGTCGTCACCCGCGAGATGCCAGGCTTCCCGTTCAATGGAAAAAGCGTTATCGGCAGCCGTCAGGCCATGGTTTTGGAAAATCAGCCGAAGGAAATCATCATCATCGGAGCGGGCGCCATTGGCATCGAGTTCGCGTATTTCTTTAACGCCTTCGGCTCGAAGGTGACTGTCGTGGAAATGATGCCGAACATCCTGCCGGTCGAGGACACCGAGGTGAGCCAGGCTCTGGAAAAATCCCTCGCCAAGCAGGGCATCAAACTTCTCACCGGCACGAAGGTCGATAAAGCCGAGACAACGAACAAAGGGGTGCGCCTTACCGTGAGCGGCAAGGCCACCGAAACGCTCGAAGCCGACATCGCACTGGTGGCGATCGGCGTTTCACCGCTCATGCCGAAAGGCGTGAAGCTTGAGACCGATGCCAAGGGTTACCTTAAAACCAACGACAGCTATGAAACCAGCGTCAAAGGCATCTACGGCGCGGGCGATATCATCGGGCCACCATGGCTCGCCCATGTGGCCAGCTACGAAGCCGTCCAGTGTGTGGAGGGCATGTTCGCCGGCAAGAAGCCGAAAAAAGTCACCGTCTTCCCTGGTTGCACCTATTGCCAACCGCAGGTGGCAAGCGTCGGTCTCACCGAGCGCGCGGCGGTCGAAAAAGGTCTCAAATTCAAGGTCGGTAAGTTCCCGTTCATGGCCAGCGGCAAAGCGCTCGCGGTCGGCGAGAGCGAGGGGTTTGTAAAACTCCTCGTCGGCGAGAAACACGGCGAAATCCTCGGCGCGCACATTATCGGTGCGGACGCCACCGAGATGATTGCCGAGCTCGGGCTCGCAATCAACATGGAGGCGACCTACGAGGAGATCACCGCCACAATCCACGCACATCCGACGCTGAGTGAAGCCGTCCACGAGGCCGCCCACGCCTCGCAAGGTCACGCGATTCATTTTTAAGGATTCGGAATAATATTCGGGAGCCGGAAGGAAGTTTTAAGGATTAAGTTTTTAAGAGGCGTCTGGCGGATGCGGGGGCTGAGTTTTCAGCAACCGCGAGGCAGCGCGTTGTGGATGGGAGGGTCGACCTCCGGCTTGACCCAAGACTGAACAGCCTTCGCCATCACGAGGCCCCGTTCCCATCACGACGCGCGCGCGCATCCATCTTCCGAAAACGCCGCGTTGCGGCTGAAGCTTGGGCCATGCGGGACGATGGCCCTCCCAAATCACGCAACCGCGCGGCAGCGGGCGCATCTCCGATAGTTGCAAAAAATCAGTTCCACAGGAACTCCAGGGTGTCGTTTTTGAGCGCGACGTCGATGGCGAGCATGTGAGCCAGACCACGAGGAGACCAAAACTGGCCGCGACGT
>JBILWM010000105.1:0-8753 GCA_044369905.1 Terrimicrobiaceae bacterium
TGAGCCAGCGCACTTTTTCCTCACCTACTTCACGTCCCTGAACTTTGATCGGCCATTGCATGGCCCCTCTTTGCTCTCAAATCGGATTGTAGTCCAGCTTTTTTTGCAACTATCGGAGATGCGCCCTTTCAATTCTCTCCTGCAATTATTCGCGTGATCCCCCGCCTGCGTTCTGGTTTTTTGTAGCGCAAGATGGCCAGTAATTTTGGAACTTTATTTCGTATCTCCACTTGGGGCGAGTCGCACGGCGGTGGAGTGGGTGTTGTGATTGATGGATGCCCGCCGCGCCTCCCGCTCTGCGAGGCGGATATCCAACCCGATCTCGACCGTCGCCGCCCAGGGCAAAGCGACATCGTCACTCCTCGAAAGGAGGAGGACACTTGCAAGATTCTTTCCGGCGTGTTTCACGGCGTCACACTCGGCACGCCGATTTCGATTTTTGTTCCGAACACCGATGCCCGTCCAGAGGCCTACAGCGAGATGCAGACTCACTTCCGCCCCTCGCACGCTGATTTCACTTACCAGTCGAAATACGGCGTCCGAAACTGGGAGGGTGGGGGACGCTCCTCGGCGCGCGAGACGATTGGCCGTGTGGCCGCTGCTGCCGTTGCCAAGAAGGTTTTGAAGGTTCTTTTTCCCGACATCGAAATCCTCGCCTGGGTTTCGCGCATCCATGATATCGAGTCGCAGGTCGATGCCGCCTCGGTGACCATGGCATCCATCGAATCCAACGCGGTTCGTTGCCCGGATGCCCATGCGGCGGAAGCAATGATTGCGCGAATCAAAAAAATCCGCAGCGAGGGGAACAGCGTCGGTGGTTTGATCGATGCCACTGTGCGTGGGATGTCAGTCGGGCTTGGCGAGCCGGTCTTCGACCGCCTCGAGGCAG
The DNA here is from genome assembly GCA_044369905.1 of Terrimicrobiaceae bacterium. Taxonomy (GTDB): domain Bacteria; phylum Verrucomicrobiota; class Verrucomicrobiia; order Chthoniobacterales; family Terrimicrobiaceae; genus UBA967. Next base: position 890 of record JBILWM010000105.1, read on the forward strand.
ATCTCGCCAAAGCCATGCTCAGTCTGCCCGCAACGAAGGGCTTTGAAGTGGGCTCGGGTTTTGCAGGAACCCTTCTCACCGGCCTTGAGCACAACGACCCCTACACACTCCGCGACGGTGTGGTTCACACGACTTCAAACCGCTCGGGCGGCGTGCAAGGCGGCATTAGCAATGGCGAGCCGCTCCTGTTCCGTATTGCCTTCAAACCGACAGCCACCATTTCAAAACCCCAGTCCACTGTGACCACATCCGGCGAGGAATCCACCCTCGCCGCGCGTGGTCGCCACGACCCATGCGTCTTGCCGCGTGCTGTGGTGATGGTCGAGGCCATGACGGCACTTGTGCTCGTGGATCACGCCCTGCGCCAGCGCGCCCAAGATTGCCTGCCGAGTTAACTGTCAAGGCATGTCCGACCTAGGCTCTCCATTCTGGCAAAATGTCCTGCTCTACAGCGCGGCCGTTTTTATGCTTTGGGAAATCTACGCCGGCTGGCGGCGTGGACTCATTCGCGGGGGGCTCCATTTCGGCGCCTTTGTGGCTTCGGGCCTGCTCGGCATGCTGGCAGGCCAGACCGTTGGAGCTGTCGTCGGCCTGGTTCTGCCTGGTGTCGCATTCTTGGCGGGATTGATTGCTGGAGGCGCTGTGGCTCTCGTCACACTCGGTGTCTGCCTCTTCCTTGGCGCTGTCCTTTTCAAACGAACCTCGCAACAACCTCCCGGCCTCATCCGGTGGTTCTTCGGAGCAGGCGGTGCGGTGTTTGGTCTACTCACCGGCCTCTTCATCCTCTGGGGTGCCGTCTCGATCATCCGCACTTCGGGAGCCGTTGCGAAGTCCGGTATCGCTGGACAAAAACTCCAGGACGCGCCTGCAGCCAATCGCGTCTTTGCCATGCTCAAGGATTCCCTCGAAATGGGCCCCGTCGGCGACATCGTGGAGTCCATCGACATCCTGCCCTCCGAGGCTTACGACCACATGACGCGTCTCGGGCAGTTGACGAAAAACCAAGACGCGCTTGTGCGTTTTCTCGATTATCCCGGCGTTCAAGAAATCATCATCCACCCGCGCATGCAGGCGCTGCTTCAGGATCCCGTCGTCGTGCAGTCTGCGGAAAATAAAAATTTCATCGCTCTCATCCAGAGCCGCACGGTTCTGAATGCCGCCACCGATCCTTCGTTGCAAAAGCTCATCATGTCGCTCGACCTTGAAAAAGCGCTCGATTACGCCATGCCGCCGAAGCAAAATCCCACCTCTTCCAATAAGACACCATGACAGATTACATCGCCACCATAGGCCTCGAAGTCCATGTTCAGCTCAAAACCCGTAGCAAGATGTTTTGCTCCTGCGCGGTGGAATACGGCGCCGAGCCGAATACCAATGTCTGTCCGGTCTGCCTCGGCATGCCCGGTGCCCTGCCTGTCATGAACGAGGAGGCCCTCAAACTCACCGCTCTGGCAGGCCTCATGCTGGGCTGCGAGATCGGACCGGTCTGCAAGTTCGACCGAAAAAACTATTTCTACCCCGACATGCCGAAGAACTACCAGATTAGCCAATACGATCTGCCCTTCTGCCTCGGAGGCACCGTTCCGCTCCACGACCTCGCTTATCCGAAGGACGCCCAGAAAACCATCGCCACAAAGGATAAAAACATCCGCCTCGTCCGCATTCATCTCGAGGAGGATGTCGCCAAGAGTTTCCACATGGAAACCGCCACCGGCATCGACTTCAATCGCGCCGGCACGCCGCTTCTCGAAATCGTCGGCGAACCCGATATTTCCTCGCCCGAAGAGGCATTCGCCTACCTCACCGTTCTCCAGCAGGTCATGATCTACGGTGGCATCAGCGACGCCGACATGGAGAAAGGCCAGCTCCGTTGCGATGTCAATGTCTCGGTCCGCCCTGTTGGCACTGAAAAATACGGCACCAAGATCGAGGTGAAAAATCTCAACTCCATCTCCGGCGTCCGCCGCGCCCTCGCCTTCGAGATTCCCCGCCAGATCGAAGCTCTTCGCGGAGGGGCCACACTCCAGCAGGAAACCCGTCGCTGGGACGACGCCCGTGGCGAGACGACCCTCATGCGCATCAAGGAAAGCGCGCACGACTACCGCTATTTCCCCGACCCCGATCTTCTGCCGGTAAAAACCGCATCCCTCGTCGAAGCCGCACGCGCCCGCAAGCCCGAGCTCCCGTGGGAAAAACGTGCCCGCTTCGTCAGCGAATTCGGCGTGAGTGATTACGATGCCTCCGTGCTCGCGAACGACCTCGCTCTCGCCTCCTATTTCGAAACCGCCGCGCGCGGCGCCAAGAAGCCGAAGAATGTCGCCAACTGGATTCTCAACGACCTCCAGAGCGCGATTTCATCAGCCTCCGTCGGCATCGCCGAGTGTCCCGTTGCACCGCACGCCCTCGACGAACTCGTGAACCTCATCGACTCTGGCGCCATCAATTCCAAACAGGGCAAGGAAGTCTTCGCCGAGATGTTCAGCACGGGAAAATCCGCCGCCACCATCGTTGAGGAAAAAGGCCTCAAGCAGGAAAGCGACACCGGCGCCATCGAGGTCTTCGTCGATCAAGCCATCTCCGCCAATCCAGGCCCCGTGGCCGATTTCAAGGCAGGCAAAGTCTCCGCCCTCAATTTCCTCAAAGGCCAAGTCATGAAACTCTCCAAAGGCAAAGCCAACCCCGCCCTCGCCGGAGAGATTCTGGAGAAAAAACTCTCGTGATAAAAAACAGGGGCGCCACCCGTTTAGGCGCCATCGGGCTCTTCAGGATATGGGGCCCCCTGTCGCAATAAATTCCCATGCTTGATCAATGGACAGTCTGGACCCGCGAAGCCATGGTCTGGATCGAACAAACCGGTCCCGTCGGCTGGATTTGGTTTGTCATTCTCTACACGCTCTCCTGTGTCCTCTTCCTGCCCGGTTCCGTGCTGAGCTTCGGCGCGGGCGCAGTCTATGGATTTTGGGGAGGCACGCTGCTTGTCTCCGTGGCCTCGGTCGGCGGAGCGCTCGCAAATTTCCTCTCTACCCGCTACCTCCTGCGAGGCTGGATGGAACGCCGCTTCGCCAAGAGTAAAAAATTCCACGCCCTCAACCATGTCGCCACCAAGGATGCGTGGCGAATGATCATCCTCACCCGCATTTCGCCCATCCTGCCGCACAGCCTCGTGAGTTGCGCCTTCGGCCTCTCGCGAATCAATTTCTGGCGCTACATCCTCGCATCGTGGGTCGGTTTCCTGCCGATCAGTGCCGCCTACGCCTACAGCGGCGCGGTCATCGGCGCTGCTGCCAAAGGCGTCATCAACCAAGGCCCCTGGGCCTGGGCACTCTACGCCCTTGAGCTTGCCTTTACCATCGCCGTTACCATTTGGATCACCCGTGCCGCACAAAAAGCCCTCCGCGCCGTCGCCCCAGAAGTCGTTGAAGAAGAAAAAAACAGCACCCCCTAAAAAAGCCTTGAAAATTTGTTCAAAAAATCTTGAACAAATTTGCAGTTGAGCGAGGTTTCCACTCGTCATCCCCCCTCTTAGAAGCTCGTGGAAAACAATATTCTTACCATGCCGCCGGTAAAAGACGCCCCTTTTACCAAGGGCGGCAGCTTGTCTGTAAAAAGCTCCCGATCCGCACGGGGAGGGGGGCTTCAGTCATCGCCGCCTTCTCCGCTCAGTGCCTTTCAGCTAGAGTCCGTCGCCCTCTTTATTCATGTCTTCGGAGCCCTCTCGCTGCCGCGCTCCATCGGCGAAATCTACGGCCTTCTCTTCAGCACGCCGGAACCCCTCTCGCTCGACGATGTGCAGACCCGCCTGCAGCTCAGTCGTGGATCCGCCAGCGAAGGCCTGCGTTGGCTTCGCTCCCTCGGCGCCGTGAACCAAGTCTATCTGCCCGGCATCCGCAAAGAACACTTCACCGCCGAGACCAGCCTGCGCAAGCTCGCCAGCGGCTACCTGCGCGACCGCATCGACCCCCACCTCGAAAACGGCCCGAACCGCCTCAGCGTCCTCGAGTCCAGCATCGACCCCGCCTCACCAACCGCCCACTTCGAAAAATCCCGCCTCGGCCAAATCGCCGGCTGGTATAAGTTTTTTGGCAAAGTCCTGCCGCTCATCAAAGCCCTCGCCGGCAAATTCTGAGTCACCTTTTCCTCCCACAATCCACCACGCTATGTCATCTTCCAACACCGATAACGAAGACTGGGACATGGTGCTCAACCCCACCACGCGTTGGTGGGATTTGCAGCTCCGTGATGTCTGGCACTACCGCGACCTGCTTTGGATGTTCGTGCGGCGCGACTTTGTCTCCGTCTACAAGCAAACCATCCTCGGTCCGCTCTGGTTTTTTGTCCAACCCATCCTGACCACCCTCATTTTTACAGTAATCTTCAGCGGCCTGGCTAAGTTGCCTACCAATGGCCTGCCGCCCATGCTTTTCTACCTCGCAGGCATCACTCCGTGGAACTACTTTTCCACCTGCCTCACAAAAACCTCCTCCACCTTCGTGGCCAATGCCGGCATTTTCGGCAAAGTCTACTTTCCCAGACTCGTCACGCCGCTTTCGATTGTCATCTCAAACCTCATCCAGTTTGGCATCCAATTTTTCCTCTTTTTTGCCTTTCTCGCTTACTACTCGATCAAAGGAGCCGATCTCCATACCGATTGGCCCATGGTTTTCCTCCTCACGCCCATCCTGCTCGGGATCATGGCATTCCTCGGGCTCGGAACCGGCATCATCATCTCCTCGCTTACCACAAAATACCGCGATTTCACTTTCCTAGTTGCGTTCGGAGTCCAACTCGCCATGTATGCCACGCCGGTGATCTATCCTGCCAGCATGGTTCCGGAAAAATACGCTTTCCTTATGAATTTCAACCCGATGGCTCCAGTCATTGAAGCCTTCCGCGCGATCTACCTTGGCGGCTCGATCCCGTGGGAAGGCTTGGGAATTTCCGTCGGCATCACCGCCGTGCTGCTGTTCCTCGGAATAGTCATGTTCAAAAAAGTTGAGCGCTCCTTCATGGACACGGTGTAGATTTTATTTGAATTTGAAAAGACCGCCCAGCGTGAAACTTTCATCATACAGAAAACAACAAGAAACCACAAGCCAATCACTCAAATGACCAGCGCATTATCTGTTAATCACCTCTTTACAGAGGCTCAACAACTTCCTACGGCAGCCCGGGCAGCCCTAGCTGAAAAAATTGTGGAAAGCATCGAGGCGGATATTTCGCCGGAACTGGAAGAAGCGCATCTTCGAGAAATTCATAGACGCCAGCAAGAAGTCCGCAATGGCCTCGTGGAAATGCTCCCTGGGGAAAGTGTCTTGGCGGCGATGCGGGGCAAGTTGAATTGATGTTGGGGTTTGAATTTCATCCTGAAGCCTCTGCCGAATACGGCGAGGCCATAGATTACTATAAGCAAATCAACTCACTGCTCGCGCAGGCATTTCTTGAGGAAATTGAGCATGGAATTGGGATGATTCGCAAACATTCCGATCGATGGCGGGTGGTGGAACATGAAACCCGCAGGTATTTGATTCACCGATTTCCATACGGCATCTATTACACCACAGAGCAGGGAATCGTTAAAATCTGGAGTGTAATGCATTTGAGCAGAGATCCGGGATATTGGAAGGAAAGACTCGGCAAGGGTGAATAATTCAAAGGCTGCGATTAAAATATGGTATTCAATGGAAAACAGCGGATATCCTGTCATTCTCAAGAATGCTGGAGTAAACGAGCAGGGGAATATTCTGCAATATAGCGATTTGTGATTTATGAGTGATCGGGATATTGTAATTCGCGTTGAAAATATATCCAAGCTCTACCGTCTCGGGGAGGTGGGGACGGGGTCGTTGGCGCATGATGTGAATCGCTGGTGGCATCGTGTTCGGGGGAAGGAGGATCCGTATCTTAAGATCGGGGAGGTGAATGATCGGACCAAGCCTGCGAAGGCGGCGAGTGCGGATGAGACCACCAAGCACACCAATAAACACGAAAATTTAACCACACAGGACACAGAGAGCACCGAGGGAACCGCAGGCGGGAATCAGCGTGCTGATTCGGGTGAGTTTTTGGAAGGCCACTCGCAAGCAGGCTTGCAGATGGACTCCGAAAAACTCGCTTCCATTCGCTCCGCGAATGACTCCCGCTCTTCCGGGGACCGCTCGACGCTCGACTCTGGCCTCTCGACTCCCCCAGCATCCGTGTTAATTCGTGATATCCGTGGTAAAAAATCTTCCGAAGCCCTCGACTCTCGACCCTCGTCCCTCGTCTCTCCGAAGGCTCCGCCTTCGGACTGGGGCTACGCGCTCAAGGATGTTTCGTTCGAGGTCAAGCGCGGGTAATTGAGGACCCTGGGACGGTCCGAAAAAGAGATTTCGAAGAAATGCCTTGGTGCAACCAAGGTGCCTGACTCCGGAAGGAGACGGCATCAACTGTTGGCCATCATCGGGCGGAATGGGGCGGGCAACCAGGCGGCGGGGTAGCCGCTCGGACCCAGGCAGCCGGGCGGCTGCACGGGAGACTGCCGCAAGGCAGCCCGAAGGGTGAGACGCCGAGGGAAGGCGCGAATCAACTCGACTTTGCTCAAGATTCTTTTGCGGGTTACGACGCAGAGTTCCGGGCAGATCAAGGTTAAAGGTAGGATTGCTTCGTTGCTCGAGGTCGGCACGGGGTTCCATCCGGAATTGACGGGACGGGAACCGGAGGGCTGGGAAGCCCGTAGGAAGAGCAACCGAAGGTTGGCCCAACGGGCGCAGCATCGGGGGCGATGCAAGTTAACGGGTGCCGCAGGCAGGCCCGCAGGGCTTTGCGAACCGGGATGAGAGCAAACCAAATCGCGCGGAAGTTCGATGAGATTGTGGAGTTTTCTGGCTGTGCACGGTATATCGACACGCCGGTGACCCAGGCGGCGGGGCAGCCGCTCGGGAGGCTGCCGCAAGGTAGCCCGAAGGGTGAGATGAGCGGGAGCGAGCGAATCAACCTGTATAGCTCCGGGATGTATGTGAGGCTCGCGGTCGCAGCGCATTTGGAGCCTGAACCGAGGCGCTGGGCGCGCTGAGATAGGCTGTCGCAGGCAGGCCCGCAGGGCTTTGCGAACCGGGAGGAGCGCAAACCAAATCTTGATCGTGGACGAGGTTTTGGCGGTAGGCGGCGCTGAATTCTAAAAAATGCCTGAGCAAAATTCGATTTGAAATAAAAAACCAATCAGAGATATTAAAAATTATGAGCTACGAGGAATTGAAAAAAGAAGTGGTTGCACTGTCCTTCAAAGAGCAGAAAGAGTTGTCCGCTTTGCTGTTCAGCTTATGGCGCAAGAATAATTCCGAGGAATCCTTGATTCTTGAACGCCGGGTGCAGGATCGCGATGAAAGAAACTGGGTCAGCTTGGAAGACTTCGCAATCCAAACCCAAGGCCAAGGCGCTTGATGAACTATGAGGTTTTTGTGCACGCCGACCTTCTGCAGGGAGTGGTGCCCAAGTCGGGCCTGCAAAGGCGCTTGATCTTTGAATTTCTCGAAAGCTTGAAGCGCCAACCCGATCAACCCGGGGATTTTGTGGAAAAAGACGCAACGCTGCGGGAACTTCAGATCAAGATTGTCGGCAAATACGCCATCACCTACTGGGTCGATTCACCCGTGCGCAAAGTGATGGTGGTTGATATCAGCCTTGCCGATTGAAGCTCAAGGCACAAATGGTATCGTATTCCGCAGAAGTAAGTTCTGTAAAAATGAAAGAAAATGAACACTGACCCGAATGGCGCTAACTTAAGGTCGGTTTGGGATTTTTCCTTGGATTTTTGCCGGGGCGGTTTCTTCTGGGGACATGGCCCATGGATTTACGGGGTTTTGTGAGAAGTTGAAAATTTTTGGGT
>JBILWM010000106.1:0-8730 GCA_044369905.1 Terrimicrobiaceae bacterium
TCCGCTGCGCCGAATCCTCCACTCCGGCAGGCTCTCCGATAGCTGCGATAAACGCTCACTCTGGGCGGGGCGTTGTTCGGCCTCCGCGCTCGTTCCTCGCACATCGGCCTCTGGGGCGTCTTTTTTTCGTTTCGCTGGTCCGATAGCATGCAGTAGTCGGCAGAGACTTCGCTGCGCTCACGCCGCCGCATGGCGGCCCAGCGGTTCTGCCGACTACTCACGCTATCCGACCTTATCTCCGCTATCTCCGAGCCTGTCCTCCGTTCCGTCTTCGGCTTCGCTCTGGCTCCGCTGCGCGGATCGAGGCGCCAGCAGCCACGCGGGGCTGCGGTTTCGGCGGCGATGGTTGCTCCCTGTGCTGATGAAGTCCTGCGCGCCGCCGTTGTAATGCGGAAGCGGGTCTTCATGCGTTGAGTGCGGGGGTGGGATGGTGGCTCGTGTCGGAGCAAACCTCCGCCACATTGCCCCCACCCACCCGGCTGCTCGGCGCTGCGGATCGCTAACGCTCCCGCATCGCCGCTCAGCCCCCCGCAAACCAGCAAGCAGGCAGAAGCGGCAACGAAGAACCTCGCCGCCGCAGCGCCGCAGAACCAATGCGGCAGGGATTGGCGTGGGAGTAGCTGAACGAATCGGGGGCTATGCGCCCCCGCGCCCCGCACCGCTCGCCGCGGCAGGCGTTCGGGGGGAGAGAAAAGCTCGCGCTAATGCGGGGGGGATACGCGAGAAGCCGCTTGCACACTCGCTCTACGGCTGGTTGAGCAGCCGAAAAGGGAGTATTTGGGTGGCCTTCAAAAGTGCAGTAAAAATGCAGTAGTGCATTTTTTAGCTTTTCTCGATTCTATCTGTAACTCTCTATCAGAGAGAAGTGCGCCCCCCGGGACTCGAACCCGGAACCAATTGATTAAGAGTCACATTTTGATACTCTTGTAATTTGCTTTCTCGTAGTAAGAAGCGGAATGAGGAGGAAGCAAGAGGAAGAAAAATGTTGTTTTATTTGTCACTCAGTGTCACAAGCAAACGACATGAAAAACGGCTCTTGGAACCTCGAAAAATTGGGGGTGTTTTGATATGCCTCGCGAGTTCAAATTTGAAATCCGCAAGGACAAGACCAGAACTACCTCGGCCTGGTGGATCGATATTCCTCCGAGGTATTCGGAGACGGGTAGGCGGCAGAAGCGGTTTTTCAAGACTCTGGTTATGGCCAAAGGGGAGTTGCAATCTCTCAAGGCCCGTGTTGCGAACCACGGAATTTCCTCGAAGCTTTTGGGGGCAGCTTTTGAGGAGCAGGCGGCGGCTGCTCTTGCCTTACTCAAGGAGGCTGGATTGGAAAACCGGCAGTTGGTCACAATCGTGGCGGACTACATCGAGCGCGAGCGAGCGCGGACGAGTTCGGTGACTCTTTTGGAATGCTTCAATTCTTACATCGCTCGGGCTGTGACGGACAAAAAAAGCGATGAGCACATCCGGGGGTTGAAGGCGACGAAGAAACTTTGTGAACCGCTTCACGCCCGCCTGCTGCCTGACATCTCGCACACAGATGTTCTCGGGCTTTTGGATGGCTTCACCAGGAGCACTCACAATCTCAAGCTCCGGCAACTTCGCGCCGTCTTCAATTATGCGATGGAGGGGGGGAGGGACTGGCTCTCGGCGAACCCTGCCGACAAGGTGGAATTTTTCCAGATCAAGCTCGCGGAGCCTGAGATTTACTCGCCGAAGCAGGTGGTGGAGTTTTTCGAGATTTGTCGTGAAAAGGATCGGGATCTTATTCCGGTGCTTGTGCTTCTGTTTTTCTGTGGGGTGCGTCCGGACCACAATTCGGGTGAGATCACGAAGGCGACATGGGAGCACATTCTTCTTGAGGAGGGCGATCCGAGGGTGGAACTGCCTGCGGCGATCACAAAGACGGGGCGGCGGCGCACGATTAAACTCCGCACCGCGCCGCTGGCTTGGCTGAAGTGGTGGATTTCCACGGGTGGGAATCCCAAGGGGGCACTTGTAGCCTCACCTGGGGAGCTTTTCAAAAAGAGGCTCTACACTGTTTTAAGGAGCAAGGTGGGGCTGGATGACAAGCCGGTGAAGCGAATCAAGGATGGGACCAGAAAAACTTTCGCCAGTTACCTTGCGCGAGCGGAGACGAAGGATGCGGCGATAAAAGAACTCGGGCATTCGGGGGCAGAACTTCTTGACCGACACTACCGTTCTGATGTGACTGCGGCGGAGGCGGAGGCGTTTTGGTCGATTTTGCCAGAGGCTCCAGCGCCTCCGGTTGTTCGCAAGAAAACCGGTTCGACTAAGAAGAAAACTCCAGCGAAGAAAAAATCATGAAATCGAAACAAAAAGGTCCGGCATTTTCTTCTTTCGAGGCGAAGATTGTCAAATCGAGTGATATTGGTCCCAATGGAGAGACTCCCATTCGGTATGAAATTCAGAATGTCGAGGAGATAGCTCGGGTGCCGATACAGGACATTGCGTCCATTGCGGCCCAGTTAATTCCACCATGGGAGTCGCCTGTTGAGCGGGTGCGGCAGGCTTTCAGCTTGTTGGATGCGGCGGCAGCTGGGAAGAAAGGGTTGCTTCAAAAGGGCAGTCTGGAAAAGGGGTTTGAGGATTTCGTTTTCAAAAGGGACGCTTTTAAGGATTACAAGGATTTGCTTGCGGAGGCCAACGATGACCCGCTCGTTCACAGGAATGCTGCCGGTGAAAAGGTCGCGGATTTTGAGGGGGTTTTGAAGTCGTTTTTCGGAATTGGACAGGGTGCAAGCAAAACAGAGCGTTTGGAGCGGCTGTTGTGGTTCGCCCAAGAGACCACCTTGAATTCCAAGACGCAAATGAAGGGGATTTCATTTGAAGAGGCCGAAGCGTGCATTTTGGATTGGCAAGAGAACGGCATCTCAGAACTAATCTACTGCTGGCTAAAGAGATTTTTTCCGCCTTGGTGGGAATTTCATGTGCGCCGAACAAAAAGCGCCAACGCCAAATTGTCGAAGGGCAAGCAGGGGCGCGTGAAGAGGAAAGATGACAAGCGGCGGGGGGCTCGACCGCCGCGTCTAAAGGACGAGTTGAAAAAAAGTAAAAAAGGCCCTTGACATAATTTTTTTGGACTTCGCTCCCGATTGCCAGGATTTCGCATCCTGACAATCGGGTTTCGCTTTTTTGGGGCAGGGGTTTCGTTTCTCAAAAGCCGGATTTCGCTGCCTGCGCGTAGGCAAATACCCAAATCCGGCAGGTGGCAGTGTGTGAGCGTCGTTTGACACCTCGCCACAACATATGACCGAAAATACCACCACAACCAACGCCGCTGCCCCGTTTCTGCTCACGCCGGAACAGGCTGCGGACTACCTGCAAATAACAACACGCACCCTCAGGAATCTTGTCACTCGCGGACTGATTCCCCAAACGAAGCTCACGGGCAAGTTAGTGCGATACCGGAGACCGGATTTGGATGCCTCCCTCGGAAGGCTGACCACCGGTTTACAACAAGGAGGATCATGGAAATGAGAGCCTCCATCCCTGCTTGGCGGCACCAGATGCCGCTTCCGCATTATGTCCAAGCTCTACTCGCCTCCCCTCCTCATCGAGGTGGAGGGCTCCATCAGTGGCTTTTTCGAGTGGCGCGAGCCCTGCATACCTACCGTGGCCGCGACGAGATCATTTCTTTGATCGAGCAGGCTGTGGCCGGGGAGCCAGTCCAGCCCGGTGAGATAGAGGATGCTGTGGACAATTCCGCAGCCTACGCATGGCAGCCTTCGGCATCGGGCCGAAAAGTTCGCCTTCCTCGTTGGCCTTCTCTGGATACCGATCGCCGCGCTTCCATTTTGGCTACTGGCTGGGGGTTGGCGGATTTATGGGAGACGAGCCCGTTCCCTCTGACCGACAATCGGGTTCGTTCCGAGGAGTTTATTGATGCCCTGTTTCCGGCCGAGGCTTTGCTGTGTTGCGGGAAGTCCAACAGGGACTTTGCAACCAAACCTCGCGCTGGGTGGCGAGGCTCGCTTTCGACGCTCCAGTTGATCGTTCCCAGCCCGATGACCGAGGTGTGGGGGACGACAAAAAAAGGCAAGCGAAGCCAGCACACGCTTGAGAATACGGGGGAGCGACGGTTTCTTGTCGTCGAACAGGATTCAGGAACGCCGGATGAGCAGGCTTCGGTGCTCCTGCACCTCGCCGGGATGGCTCCGCTGGCACTGGCGGTTCACAGCGGCTCGAAGAGCATTCACGGCTGGTTCTACTGCGTCGGCAAGCCGGAGGAGAGTTTGCGGGCGTTCATGAACTATGCGGTGCGCCTCGGTGCAGATCGGGCCACATGGTCTCGCTCGCAGTTCGTCCGAATGCCGGATGGCACCCGCGAGGGCGGTGCGCGGCAGATGGTTTATTTCTTCAACCCGGAGGTCCTGAAAAATGAGCGCTAACCTTGCTACCGAATGGATCGAGGAGGCATTGCCTCCGACCGACGAAGAGGTGAATTCCTCGGAACAATCCGTCATCCGTCATGGAATGCCGGAGGTTTATTATGATGCCGGTCGAAAGGAGTTTTTGATGCAGGATGAACGCGGCGTTTGGTTCGGGGTGAGTATCTCCCAGTTCAGCCGAAAGTGCCGCCTTCACGGGATCAGCAGCGAGCGAATCTCAGGAACCTGCCACAGCGCCTTCGATGCCTTTGCAGATGATATTCAACATCGTCGGTCAGTGGATTTCGCAGGCCAGATCGCAGGTTTCAAGCCGGGGCTGCTAATCGAAGGCGGAATGCGGTTCCTTGTGACCAAGGGGCCGGATTTATTCGTGCCGAAGAAAGGTGCCTGGCCCACGCTGGAAGCGGTTTTCCGAGCAGTCTTGAGTGATGAGGATTTCGATCAGCTTTTCTACTGGCATGCCTGGTTGAAAATGGGGTTCGAGGCGCTAGCCGCCGGTAAGAGAAAGCCGGGGCAGGCGATGATTCTTGTAGGTCCAGCGGAGTGTGGAAAATCACTCCTGCAGGACATCATCACCGCCGTCCTCGGGGGGCGGGAGGGGAAGCCATACAAGTTCATGACGGATGCCACCCGCTTCAACTCAAACCTTGCTGGCACAGAGCATCTGCGGATCGGGGATGAAAACCCGCACACCGACATTCGTGCTCGTCGCAACTTCGGTGCGCAGTTGAAAAACATAACGGTTGAGGAATCCCATCAGGTCGAGGCGAAGTATCGCGATGCGCTCACGCTTCGCCCATTCTGGCGGCTCTCGATCTCGCTCAATAACGAGCCGGAGAACCTTCTGGTCCTACCTCCGCTCGACGAGCACATCATGGACAAGATGATTATTCTGAAATGCACTCGTCGGGGGATGCCGATGCCCACGGCCACGCTGGAAGAGCGCGGAGCGTTCTGGCAGCAGTTGGTCGTTGAGCTTCCGGCCTATCTCGATTGGCTTTCAGACTTCGAGATTCCTGCCCACCTTGTCTCCCAGCGCTTCGGTGTGCAGGCGTTCCTGCATCCGGCTATCAAGTCCGAACTCCTCACCTTTGAGCCACCGATGGTGTTGCTCGACTTGATCGACGCCTATCTCATCGGCCCCAATGAGCCGTTCGTTGAAATGACGGCGGCGGAAATTCAACGCGAACTGACCTGTGATACCTCCGACTGTCGTTTTGAGGCGAGAAAGTTGCTTCCCCGAGCGACAACCTGCGGGCGCTACCTGAGCAGCTTGGCGGGGATGTGCGCTCGGGTGAAGGAGGCCAGAACTTCGACCCGCCGAGCCTATAGGATCACGCGGCGCCCAGATGACGGATGACGGAGAGTTTGGGGGGATAGTTTGATGGAGCAGAGCAAAATGTGATGCAGCTTATCTGGGGGTTAGTGCAGAAGGCATACGGTCTCGACTACTTCGTAAAGTGCGGGGAGATTTTTTGCGCTGACTCGGAATTGGCTTCGTTTTTTTGGCTTCGGCCTTGCTGACGATACCTCTTCAAGTTTAATTCCGGGGTCATAATACATTGCGCCAGTTGCAAAGGCCCTTAGCAGTCGCAGCCCGTCTGTCTGTTGTGCCAATCTCACTTTGTGGCCGTAGCGGTATTGGCGCTCAGGCTCATATCGACAGTTGGACGGCACATACACAGCTTTCGAGTGTTTAAGAGACCAGTGCTCAAGAATTTTACCGAAACTCCATGATGCGGCGACATCGCCAGCAGTATTGATCAGCGCTATACATCCACCAGCGTCTGTAATCCTACCGGAAGGAATATCATACCCGGCAAGATGCATGGTCAAACCTGTGGCAGGACATTTTTGACCAACAAAGTGTCGACCTCCAAAATTCAGTCTGTCGGGTTTGCCGTTTTTGTCTGCATACCCAAACTTGTGCATAAAATCAGCAAAGTCATTTTCTCGGTAAAAACCAGCATCTGGTTCGGGAGTAAAAAGCGTGATAGGCTTCGAAGTTTCGATTTTTTCAAAGTTACCGACAGCGTATTGTTTTACTTCCCACCCTAAAAAGTCAGGTTCCGCGTCGCTGTTTTTTGGTATTTTAAGTTCGGCCTCAAGGGTAAATCCGCCACATTGAGATGCGTCGCAGGGTGAAATAATTCCATTCCCATCGAGTTGTTTGGATTTAATCCACCCAAGGCTGTTAATTCTAATTAATTCAGCGAGAAGTTTAGTTTTAGAGTGCTCTTCATCATCTACATTAGGTAGGGGAACATCCTTAAAAACTACAAACGCTGTTTGAAATTCTCCTGCCAAGAATTCTTTGGCAATGATAGACCCGCCAGGGGCAACAAATCCAACGACTCTCCTGTCGGCTGTAACGCCTAAAAAAAGAACTCGTCCTTTGAGTTGAGCCTGTAGTTCATGGGGGAAACTTGACGCCCTTCCCCTGTCAGCCATCAACTTGCTGGGCGCGCACTCGCAGCCTTGAAGAAAGCCCGAAAAACGAACTTCAGGATATTGCGCATACAAGATCAATTGGGCATTTGGAGCAGGAGCAACCCTGCCATCTTCCAAAAGCCACCCAAAGTTTAATTTCGCCTTAAAACTCGGTCCCTGAGCAGTATTTTCAGCGAAAATCTGGCTGCTGGGGAACACATTCAGCGTCTCTACTGCTCCTGCGAAATAGATTTGATTTTTAGAATTGTCGTTTTCGGCCAATGTCTTTGCATAAAGTTTTATGGCCCCGTTTTTGGCAAAAAGCGATATGAGGTCGGAGAGATTCACACGGCTACCTTCATCATTTCTCGCTTGGTTTTGTAGCGGGCAGGAACTCTTTTAGCAGTATTATCTTGCAAAATAGAATCGCCGTCCTCGCAGAAACTTAGAATCAATTCCGGGCGGTGATCAGAAGGAAGAGAAAGGGTTTGAATAACTTGTTGGGCGATCCTCTCCACGACCGGAACAACAACGGAATTGCCAAATTGTCGATAAGCCTGAGTATCAGAGACCGGAATCTTGAAGGAATCTGGATAACCCATTAAACGCGCACATTCCCGTGGCGAGAGCCTGCGGGGCGTCATACCTTTTCCTCTTGAAACAAGTATTTCAGATCCATCTTTATAGTAACGAGCACTTAAAGTTCTTGTTGTGTCGTTTTCATTCACCAAGCCGAATCCAAATCCATTCCCTGC
The DNA here is from genome assembly GCA_044369905.1 of Terrimicrobiaceae bacterium. Taxonomy (GTDB): domain Bacteria; phylum Verrucomicrobiota; class Verrucomicrobiia; order Chthoniobacterales; family Terrimicrobiaceae; genus UBA967. The sequence continues at coordinate 7,595 of JBILWM010000106.1, forward strand.
TTCTTGATGCTTTTTTGCATAGTTCTGAAGATAGGTCCATAGATTGTTAGTCAGAATGTATTTATCTGAAACATTGGAATCCAATATACTTCCCAACTTAGGCCCCTTATCGGGAAAATCAGGAAACTCGAAGTAGCGTGGCTCCCGAAATCCAACTATAAAAATCCTCTCGCGGTGTTGTGGAACTACTGACTGCGCATCGATAATTTTATAATAAACCTTATATCCAAGCTGTTCAGTCAAGGTGCTGTGGATGATCTGGAATGTGCGCCCCTTGTCATGCCCTTTGAGATTTTTTACATTCTCAAGCACGAAAGCGGAGGGCTTGTGGTGGTCTATGATCTCCGCGAGTTTAAAAAAGAGGTTGCCTTGCCTTTCATCATCGAAGCCGTGTTTTCTCCCTAAGCTGAGTTTTTTCGATACACCGGCGATACTAAAGGGCTGACAAGGAAAGCCCGCACAGAGCACATCAAACTTGGGAATATTTTCAATAGGAACGGAGTGAATATCGCCCTCTGGCTTCTCTCCAAAATTCGCTTCGTATGTAATTTGGGAATGCTTGTCCCAGTCGCTTGAGAAAACGCAACTCCCGCCCGCTTTCTCAAATGCGATGCGAAACCCGCCAATTCCGCAGAACAAGTCAATAAAACGCGGCTTGGGCTCTGAAGCTTGATAAATACTTACTTCCTCGCAGAGCCTGAGCGCGCTACCTACCGAAGCGTCTTTGCTCGTCTTTTCAGAAGTCTTTGGCATTTGGGGTATCTAATATGAAATGCTTTTTTGGCACCATGCAAAATACTTTCGCTACAAAAACTGGTAAATCATCTGCGTTTCCCTTCGAAATTTTGGATGAGCATTTGCTTGGCGATTAAAGAACCCCTCTCCGTAAATCCGAGGGTCGTTGAGATGCCTGTTGCCGCCGACCGGATGGCCATCTCCGCCGACACACTGCCGCGAGAAAATATCTGAATTGCTGATCCTCGCCGATTGTTTTTAAAAGATAATCTACCGTGTGTCCGCGAAGCTGCTCCACCCGCGCTGCATCTTGCGTCCGGCTTCGCCGCAATGTCACGAATGGCGCCACGAACCGCTCCGCTCCACCTCCGCTGCGCCGAATCCTCCACTCCGGCAGGCTC
>JBILWM010000107.1:0-8711 GCA_044369905.1 Terrimicrobiaceae bacterium
ACAACTCAAAAAGTGGCACACAAGCGGAATTCCGATTAACAGAGCGAAAAACATTCCCGCGTGTCAGAGGTTGGGGGAGAGTGGTGCAGCCATGAGGAGTCGAACCTCAAACCTTCTGATCCGTAGTCAGATGCTCTATCCAATTGAGCTATGGCTGCAATTAAAGCAGGGCGTAGAGTAAAGGCGAAGATTGAGCGGGAGTCAACCGGGATTTTTAAAAAAATTCGCGGCGGTTGTTTTTTTGTCGGGGCTCAGGCTTTGACGCGTTCGATTTCGGCGCCGAGTTCGTTGAGTTTTTCGTCGATGGATTCGTAGCCGCGGTCGATGTGGTAGACGCGGTTGACTTCGGTGATGCCGTCGGCTTGGAGTCCGGCGAGGACGAGAGCGGCGGAGGCGCGGAGGTCGCTGGCCATGACGGGTGCGCCGCTGAGTTGGGGGACGCCGGTGATGACGGCTGTGGCTCCCTGGAGGTCGATATTCGCGCCCATGCGTTTGAGCTCGGCGATGTGCATGAAGCGGTTTGGGAAGACATGTTCGCTCACGACGCTGATGCCGTCTGTGTTTGCGAGGAGGGCACACATCTGCGCTTGCATGTCGGTGGGGAAGCCGGGGTAGGGGACTGTGTCGAGCTTGAGGGGGCGGCGTTTGGTGCCGGGGGCGATGGAAATTTTGCTGCCGTTGGTTTCGATGTGGAAGCCTGCCTCGCGTAGTGGCGAGATCACTGCGTGGAGGTGCTCGGGATTGACGCGGTGAAGGGTGACATCATCTCCCGAGATGGCTCCGGCGACGAGGAAGGTGCCGGCTTCGATGCGGTCGGGAATGACCTCGTGCTCGGCGCCGTGGAGTTCTTTGACGCCTTCGATGGTGATTGTGCGGGTGCCGGCGCCTTCGATTTTTGCCCCCATGGCGATGAGGAAATTCGCGAGATCGACGACTTCGGGTTCCTCTGCGGCTCCGTCGATGACGGTGGTGCCATCCGCAAGCACGGCGGCCATCATGACATTTCCGGTGCCGAGGACTGTGGAGCCGAATGTGCTGCGCAGGGAAACGGTATTTCCTGTGAGCTTGGGTGCGAGGACCTTCACATTGCCGCCGCTGACCTTCACGGCTGCGCCTAGGGCTTCGAAGCCGCGCAGGTGGAGATCGATCGGCCTGTCACCGATGACGCAGCCGCCGGGGAGTGAGACGGTGGCCTCGTGTTCGCGGCCGAGTAAGGGGCCGAGGATGCAAACGGAGGCGCGCATTTTGCGCACGATGTCGTAGGGGGCTTGTGTGGTGATTTTTTCGGCTCTGATTTGCACGGTGCCACTGGCGCGCTCCACCTCACATCCGAGTTCGCTCAGGATGGTGAGCATGTAGTGGATGTCGCTCAGGTCGGGGACACGGGAAATGGTGCAGGGTTCCTTGGTGAGCAGGGTGGCGGCGAGAATGGGGAGAGCGGAGTTTTTTGAGCCGCTGATTTTGACATTGCCTCGGAGGCGGCGTCCGCCGTGAACCAGAATTTTATCCATGTCGTGCTAAAACGAATCTTTGAATGTCTTGATAATCGCGATGGGCGGCGATGTCCCGATAATTGTTCGCGGCGAGTAGTCCGGCGACGCGCTCTGCCTGGTCATGCCCGATCTCGAGCGCGAGAAGACCGCCTGGGACGAGGTGGGATGTTGCTTGAGTGATGAGGCGCTCGACGAGCTCGAGGCCGTCGGGCCCGCCATCCAGCGCGGTGAGCGGGTCTTTTTGCACCTCGCGCGAGAGGTGGGGAATATCGGCGCTCGGGATGTAGGGGAGGTTGGCAGCGATGATGGCGAAGGTCTCCGTGGTATTGGTGAGGAGGTCGGATTGGAAGAAAGTGATGCGGTCGCCGAGTTGATGGCGGGTGGCATTCTCGCGGGAGAGGGAGAGGGCTTCAGGCCAAAGGTCGCAGGCGGAGACACGGGCTGCGGGAAGTGCGAGTGCAAGGCTGATGGCAATGACGCCGCTGCCGGTGCCAACATCCAGAATAGATTCGGCGTCGGGTGAACTTTTAAGGATGAGTTCGAGGAGTTGCTCGGTTTCGGGGCGGGGGATGAGTCCCCGGGGGTCGCAGGTGAAGGTGTGTCCGCAAAACTCGGCGGTGCCGAGAAGATGCTGAAGCGGGATGCCTTCGGAGCGGCGCTTTACCAAGTCGCGCAGGGGGGCGCGTTCTTTTTCGCCGAGCGGACGCTCAAACTCGAGGTAGAGGTCGATACGCTTTTTTTTGCCGAGGACATGGGCAAGGAGATACTCGGCATTCAGCCGCGCGCTCTCCACGCCTTGCTTGTCGAGGTATGAGGTCGCCGCGTTGAGGACTTCAAGCGTGGTCATCAATGCGGCGGGATGGAGACACTACTCCGGATTCTTTGCCTCGAGGGCTTTGACTCGGTTGTAGAGCTTGCGGATGTTTTTCAGCAGCGCGTAGTTTTCCTTGTATTCGCGGATGGGCTGGGCTGGGGCGCCGAACATGATTGTCTTGGGCGGCACATTTTTTGCCAAACCAGACATTGCACCAATCATCACCTGATCGCCGATCTCGATATGGCCGCTGAGGCCGACCTTGCCAGCGAGGGTGACATAGTTCCCGATGCGGGTGCTGCCGGAGATGCCGACTTGGGCGCAGAGGATGCAGTGCTCGCCAATCGTCACATTGTGGCCGATCTGGACGAGGTTGTCGATTTTGGTGCCGCGTTGAATCCAAGTGCGGCCGAAACGGGCACGGTCCACGGCGGAGTTGGCGCCGATCTCGACATCATCATCGATCTGCACAGTGCCAGTCTGCGGGATTTTCTGTTGTTTTCCGTCGCGGAACTCGTATCCGAAGCCATCTGCCCCGATCATGACTCCGCAGTGGAGGATGACGCGGTTGCCGATACGACAGCGCTCGCGGACTGTGACTTGCGGATGGAGGTGGCAGTTTTCACCGAGCGTGGTTTGTTGCCCGATAAAACATTGGGCTTCAATCACACAGTGGGCTCCAATTTTTGCTCCCGCTTCGATGACCACATTGGCGCCGATGGAGCAAGCCTCGCCGATCTCCGCATCTGGCGAAATCACTGCCGTCGGGTGGATTCCCGCTTCGCGAACGATGGGTTGGGGTGTGAAAAGAGGAAGAATTTGGGCAAATGCAGCCGCTGGATCGGCAATAAAAAGGCCGTGGGCTGGAATTTGCTCCTCAAAGGACTCGGGAAGAAGCACCGCCGAGGCGCGTGTCTTCCTGAGCGCGTTGATGTATTTGGGGTTCCCGAAAAAAGAGATGTCGCCCGGATTGGCATCGGCCAGCGATGCCACATTGGAAATCTCGACATCCCCCGCTTCCGGAGCAAACCGGGCGTTGATGCGCCCGGCGAGTTCACGGAGTGTCATTAGGGTTTCTTGGCTGCTGCTGCCGCCTTGCCGGCGTCCTTGTTCAGCGTGTCGATGATTTCTTTGCTGAAATCGAGGTTGGGAGCGGAGAAGAGGACAACGGGAACTTGGCCCATGCTCATGCCGGATTTGTCGAGGACGACATCATAAGCGGCGCTTTTGACCTTGTCGTTCACGATTTTCATAATGTCGTCGATGATGTCTTTGCGCATGCGGACGAATTGCTCCTGCAGTTGGCGCTCGCGGGTTCCACGGAACTCGGCGATTTCGCGGTCGAGATTGCGGGCCTCGGCGACTTTTTCATCGCGCGTTTTGGTGGCTTTTTCCTTTGCGTCTTTGCTGAGCTCGGGTTTTTCGAGGTCGGCGTTGATTTTGTTGATTTCCTCCATCGCCTTCTTGAGGGTCTCAAGGCGGTCATCGAGTTCTTTTTTGGCTGCGGCGCGGGATTCGTTGAGCTTCGCCTCGGCATCCTTTGTGCGGTAGTATTGGGTGAAAACGGCATTCATATCGAGAATGCCGATCTTCATTTGCGCGTTGGCCGATGGCGTGAACGCGAGAACGGCGGTGGTGAGGATGGCGGCTGAGAGTAGTGATTTGAGCATTGTGGTTGGTTTGTGATTTTGGGTTAAAATGAGAGCCCGTCGGTAAATGGCACGGCTGTTGGGTTTGGTCAAGGTCGCAGAATGACTGAGACCTTTTGGTTTAGAATTGGTATCCGATGTTGAAGTTGAATTTTCCGGGAGGTCCGTTCCAGCTGTCGTAAACAACGGGAATGCCGTAATCGACGCGAATTGGGCCGATTGGCAGGTCGAGTCTAAGACCGATACCCACATCGACATTGGCTCCGGAGGCTCCGAAGTCATAGGCATCCGCGTTTACAAAACCGGCATCGGTGAAGACCGCGCCGCGCACTCGGCTGATGATTGGGAAAGTGAGTTCGAGAGTCACATAGGCGAGGGAGTTGCCGCCGATGGGGTTGTCATCGACATCCACAGGACCGACTTCGCGGAAGTTGAAGCCGCGCATGTTATTGGCGCCACCGAGGTAGAGGCGGTCGAAGATAGGAACGCCGTTGCCGTAGCCGGCGTCGTCAGATGACTGGTTGGGTCCCCAGCCGTTGGTGACGGCGAGTTGACCCTTGGCGAGGAAGATCAAGTCCCATGGGAGCGGCACATACTTGGCTGCTTCGAGGGAGAGTCCGTAATCCTGCACGGTGCCTCCGAGGAACCCGCCGGAGAGGAAGCCGGTAAATTCCACCAACTCACCCTTGCGTGTGAGGAAAAGGCTGTCGCGTGTGTCCCAGACAAGTGCTCCGGTAAGTGCGCTTTTGTAGTAGGTGCCAGCGGCATCCTTGATCACGGGGCCATATTTTCCATTGCCGCTGAAGCCGCCGAAGACGGTCTCGCCGCCGTAGTAGTCATCGTAAATATCGTCACCGACATCATAGATCACAACCCGCTCGAAGCGGTATTCTGTGCGAGCGGAAAGCGCGCGCCAGACTTGTTGACGGGTTTGGAGGGCGAAGCCTGCATTTTCCTGGGCGTAAACGGCCGAGAGGAAGTCCGCATTGCGGTAGTAGGCTTCGACGCCGGCGGAGAGTTTGTAGCCGAGGAACCAAGGCTCCGTGAGGGAGGCTACGAAGTCCTGGCGCAGGAGACCGTATTGGGCGCGGATGCGGAAACGCTGACCGCCGCCGGTGAAGTTGGGCCAGTTCGTGACATCGAAGTTGGACTGCTGGATTTCAGCAAAGCCGATCAAGCTGTCGATCGTGGTGAAGCCCGCGCCGAAGTTGAACGAACCGGTGCGTTTTTCCTCTACGATCACATTCAGATCTTTGCGGCCTGGAACGACAGTGTCGGTTGGTTGGGTTTCGACCTTGGAGAAATAGTTCAAGTTCTCAAGGCGTTTCTTGCTCACATCGACAAGTGTCGTGTCGTAAACCTCGCCGGGCTTCACAGCCAACTCACGGCGGATCACGCGGTCCTGAGTCCTTGTATTTCCCTGGATGTTGACAAGATTGATGTAGGACTGAACGCCCTCGTCCAAGCGGTAGGTGAGATTCACCGCGCCCGGACCGGCGGGCAATACCTCAGGGGCAATTGTCATATCGACATAGCCGCGACTGCCGTAAAAATCGCGCATGGCTTTGATGTCATCACTCATCCCTTTCGGGGTGAAAAGCTGGCCCGCATTCATTTTAAGCAGGCTCCCAACTTCACCCGTCGGAACGATGTTCACGCCGTCGACGGCGATGTTGTTGACCCTATATTGAGTGCCCTCAGTGATATTGACCACCAACTCCACGCCGCCTTTTTCGAGAGGTTGTGTTTCGATTTGGGCGACATCTACATCGGCAAAGCCTCTGTTCTGGTAAAGCGTGCGGATGGCCGCGCGGTCTTCTTCGACCTGCGATGGTGTGAGGCGTCCGCTTTTGTTGAAGAAGGTGAGGAGATCAAGTGGTTTGGTCTTCATCACAGCGCGGAGGTCTTTGGAAAGAACCGAGTCGTTGCCGTTGAAAACGATTTTTTTGACGATGAGCTTGGGGCCTTCGGTAATGGCGAAAATGACGCGGGCACGGTTTTTTCCTGGGATTTCCTCCACGCGGTATTGCACGCTGACATCGGAGTAATTCCGATCCTCGTAGAGGGTCAGAATTTTTTGGCGGTCCTGCTCGATTTTTTCATCATTCACGACATCACCGGGTTTGACCCCGAGGTCGCGACGGACGCGGTTGAGTGGGATGTCTTGGGCTCCCTCGATGATGACTTCTTCAACAACCGGGCGGCCTTGGAGGAGGACGGTCACTTTCACGCCGTCGCCGAGCGGTTCCGCGAAGAGGCGCACATTCGAAACGCCGCCGGTTTGGTAAAGTGCGCGCACATCTTGTTCGGCGGTCCGTTCGCTATAGGGCTTGCCGACCTTTGTGGCGAGGTTTGCCAGCACGCGGTCTTTGGAAATACTCGGAGCGCCGACTGTTTCGACGGCGATCTCTTTGATGATCGGGCCGGAGGATTCTGCGGGATCCTGGGCGTGGAGTTTTGTAGGACCGGTCGCAAGCGCAAGGAGGGGGAGCAACAGGGCGATAAAGAGGTTTTGGGCGTTTCGGAGAATTCTCATGATATAGGCGGCGGCGCACAAAATTGGCGACGCAGAAGCTGGGAATTACTGAACCCCTCCCGTGAGGTCAAGAAAAGGGTGCGTTTCATTCCGATGGAGGGACGGGATTTCTCCGAGCGAGTGTATCGGGAAATCCGCTACACTTCTTTCTCAGGCTTGGCGAATCCGCCCTCTGCTGCCAGTTGCGTGCCTGTGCGCACACTCGGGTGTAGCGTATTTTTTGCTGGAGGTGGAGGTTCGCCTTGCAGCCAAGCCTCGAGTTCAGGAAGGACGCTCTCGGGCAACATGAATCGCTGCCAAGCCTTGTCCTCGCGCTCCGGGTCGATGGATTCGATGAATTCGTTGGCCAGGCCGAAGCTCGGGGAGTGCGCGTGAATGAACTCGCGGCACTCGTCGCTGTGTTTTTTCAAGCGCCCCTTGGTGCCGGTGCTGTATTTGCGTTGTTCCATATTTTTCTTCTGAAGCGCGGTTGATTTTTAGTCGAACCATTTCGTTGCCCTGCGGGACTGGGTTCGCATAGTCTCCCGCGCCATGCCGAAAGACTCTTCGATCAAAAAAATCCTCCTCATTGGTTCCGGTCCAATCGTGATCGGCCAAGGTTGCGAATTCGACTACTCGGGCGTTCAAGCCTGCAAAGCGCTTGCCGAGGAGGGCTACGAGGTCGTGCTCGTGAATTCGAATCCCGCGACGATCATGACTGATCCGGAGTTCGCCCAGCGCACCTACATCGAGCCGATCACGCCGGAGGTCATTGAAAAAATCCTCGAGCGCGAAAAGCCTGATGCCGTCTTGCCGACACTTGGCGGCCAGACCGCTCTGAATGCGGCGATGGCCCTGGTCGAGAATGGCGCTCTCGAGCGTCACGGCGCACGCCTCATCGGTGCAAATGCCGAGGCCATCAAGCGCGGCGAGGATCGTCTTATTTTTAAAAACATCATGCTCGAGATCGGTCTCGACTGCGCCCGCTCGGGAGTCGCCCACACGCTTGAAGAGGCGCGTGCTGTCGGAGCTGAGATCGGCACATTTCCGCTCATCATCCGCCCGGCATTCACTCTTGGCGGCGCTGGCGGCGGCATCGCCTACAACCGCGAGGAGCTTGATGAAATCTGCCGTCGCGGCCTTGACCTCTCTCCCGTGAGCGAGGTGCTGGTGGAGGAATCCCTGCTCGGTTGGAAGGAATTCGAAATGGAAGTCATGCGCGACCGTGCTGACAACTGTGTGGTCATTTGCTCGATCGAGAACCTCGATCCCATGGGCGTGCACACCGGCGACTCGATTACGGTGGCACCGATCCAGACGCTCACCGACAAGGAATATCAGGCGATGCGCGATGCCAGCTTCGCGGTCATCCGAGCAATTGGCGTTGAAACCGGCGGGTCGAACATCCAGTTCGCCATCAACCCTGCCAACGGCCGCATGGTCGTGATTGAAATGAATCCTCGCGTCTCGCGCAGTTCGGCATTGGCCTCGAAGGCGACAGGATTTCCGATTGCCAAAATCGCCGCCAAGCTCGCTGTTGAATACACGCTGGATGAGCTGAAGAATGACATCACCCGCGTTACGCCCGCCTGCTTCGAGCCGGCGATCGATTATGTCGTGACCAAGATTCCGCGTTTCACTTTTGAGAAATTCCCTGCCGCCGATCCGACGCTCACAACCCAAATGAAGAGTGTGGGCGAGGCCATGGCCATCGGACGCACATTCAAAGAGTCCTTCCAAAAAGCGCTCCGCTCGCTGGAGATCGGCCGCTTCGGCTATGGAGCGGACGGCAAGGATATCGAGCCCGACATCGAAACGATCCGTCAAAAACTCCGCACTCCGCGCGCCGAGAGGGTTTTTTTTCTGCGCTACGCCTTCCTCGCCGGTCTCACTGTGGAGGAGGTTCACGAGCTTTCCTCGATCGATCGTTGGTTCCTTGAGCACATCCGCCTCATCGTGGAAGAGGAGAAGCGCCTCGCCGCACTGCCTGCGCCGCTTGGAGTTGCCGACTTCCGTCGCGCCAAGCGCTTTGGTTTTTCCGATCGCCAACTCGCCCATCTCACGAAATCCACCGAGCCCGAGGTGCGCAAGGCACGCAAGGCCGCCGGCATCGTGCCGACCTACCGCCTTGTCGATACCTGCGCCGCCGAGTTTGAGGCCTTCACGCCTTATTACTACTCGACCTACGGCGATGAGGACGAAACCCGCGCCAGTGATAAAAAGAAAGTGCTCATCCTTGG
>JBILWM010000108.1:0-8710 GCA_044369905.1 Terrimicrobiaceae bacterium
CCACGGCAGCGGCCTTGCCGAATTGCATAATGCGGGCTCCTTGGCGGGACTGGCCATAAGCGAGGCAGTCCGGTAGGCGGCTGTAGTAGGCCGCATCACCGCCGGCCTCAACAAACCAGTCGAACCGGAATCGCACCGGGGACCAGTTGTTGAGCGACCAGCGGGATGCTTGGCTGTTAGAGGGAAGTGTTGAAAGACCACCGGGGGATACGGCTTCAAGATCGATACTGGTCCATTCCCGGCCGGGACCCCAGGCCCAGTAGCCATTGAGACCGGCTATGATTTCGGCGAACCAATCTCCATTATGCTGTTCGGTGCCGCGAAGATCCTTCTGAAGGCCGCCGAGGACATAGAGGACAAATGACTGGTTGGCGAATGGACGAATGCGCGCACCGGCATGAAAACCAGCCAGGTTTTCGTTGTAGATGGTGGGAATCCCCTGCCCAGGTCCTTGCCCGTTGCTCGTGTTTGTAGAGTCGAGGCTGAAGTCGGCTTGCACAAAGGGCTCGATCCAGCGCGCGCCGGGAATAAAGGTTCCTTCGCGGAGACGCCCGGAGGATACGCCGATATTATAACGGGAGAGGTAGGTGCCATAGAGGTCCAACTCGCCCCACGCCCAACGCTCGAGATTATGGGAGGGCCAGAGGGCGTCGATCTCGGCGGCTGCGACGCGACTCAGCGTGGCATCGCCTCCTTGGTCGCGCACATCGCGCCAGATTTCAAAGGCCTCAACCCGGCGGCCCTGCTCCGCCAACAAGGCGGCCAGTTGAAGGCGCGCACGAGGATCCGGATTTTCACCATCGGCAATATCACGAAGGACGACGATGGCGGCCAGTGGATCGCCCAAACGCTGCAGGGCGGCGGATTTTTCCATAATCAATTCCATGCTCGCCTCGCCATTGCGCTCGAGTTGATCAATTGCTTGAACCGCCTCCTCGTCCCGCCTCGAGCTGATGAGGTCATAAGCGGCTTGCTGGCGATCAAGCCTTGCCTGACGGGCGCGGTATTCCGCTTGGCGGCGGAGATCCTCGGCGGAAGGCGGCTGGGCGCGGGCTGCATTTTCAAGCGCTTCGGCGTGGTCGAGCGCCTTGAGGCTGCCGACCGCCATGGATGCGATATCGGCGTTCCAGGATTTTGCCAGCTCGTTGAAAAGCCCGCGCGCCTCAGCATTTCGCCGATCGAAGACAAGCGCTGTGGCCAGGCGGAACCGAAGTCCCTCGTCGCCGGGATTTGATTCGATGGCTTTTTGAAGAACAACCGTAGCTTCGGAATGTCGACCTTGGTTGGCCAACGCGGCGGCCTCGGCCACCGGATCGCCCGACTCCGAAAAAAGCGAAGCGGTGGTGACCAACAGGGCGAGGGAAAAATAGTAAAGTGGTTTCATGGAATTCAACTTCTGGGAACGGAAAAACGGGTTACGGGGTCAATGACCGGGAGACTGGATGAACGGGCCGTCTCCACAGCGGCCAGCATGTCCTGAAAGCGCATCCACGCGGGGATCACAACGACGGCCAGTCCACCGCGAAGGCTTGATATGCCCCAGATCATTTTCAGGAGTTCGGCATTTGCAGCGCCGTCCATTCCCGCATGCACATTGGGAGGCAGGAGCCAACCGCCCTCCGGAAGGCGGAGCGGCACAGCGCTGGCATAAGGAACCGGTGCCTCGCCTGGAATCCGCTGAACAAACGCACTGCCAACCTCGAGACCTGATGCAATGGATGGAGTATCCTCCGTGCCTTCGACTCGAATACCTTCCTTGCGAAACACCTCCATGCGCTCAGGGCCGTTGCCGCCGCGCAAGAAGACCCGTCCGCCGTGGGCCTGCGCGTAACGAAGACCGTCCAGAAACTCGTCGCGCGGCGTGATTTCAACACCTGAAGGAACCTCCTTCATTTGCGCCGTGACGACGAAGGGCATCTTCTGACTCTCGAAAAAGTCCACCAGACGCCGAAGAGCAGCGGGATTGCAGGAGGGATTGTAGTCCTGAATGACAAAAACCATCGCCGGCGTGGCCTCCTGCCCGACTCCGTAAAAGTCGAGCAGGACATCCGAGAAGACCATGGAAAGCGGCGCATCCGTCGGCAGGGTGGCGAATCCCGTGCGGCTTCCAGCCTTCCAGGCCAGAGGTTGGGTTCCCTTCGAAGTCGAGGTCCCTGCCAGAATACGAACACCTGAACGGGGCTCCCCGTAGAACGGATCAACCCGGAGAGTCCACTCAGCGCCGCGATAACTGAGCTTGGTTTTCTCAAGAGGAGTGGAGGCCTTGGCGGTGGTCGAGGGCGTATCCGCAGCGAAACATGAGGCAGCTCCGAGAGCCATCACAGGCTTCGACGATTGCTGGAGGGCCTTCAATATCTCGGGCCTCAACTTGGGAAATCCCGAAATCCCTGCCAGCACGATGAAGTCGGCCTTCTGCAAATCCTCATCGCTCACCTGCGAATCCACAAGGGTTCGCGCGCGGGTGTCAAAACGCCTGAGTGAGGCCTCGATCGGGGCGACTTCATTGACAAGCGAGAAGGGCTTCGAAAGCGTGTCGTGGATGATGAGCGTCTCAGAGGCCGCAGGGCAGACAGTCGCGCTGCACAAGAGAACCAATGCCGCCGCAAGGGAAAGTTTTTTCACAGTTCGTCTCCGTTTTTGTGATTCTGTCGGCGACGAACCATGATGCGCTGGAGGAGATAAAGTCCCGCCATCACACCGAACGACGCGCCGGCGATCCAGTAGTTCACGCTCTGCGTCAGGAATCCGGCCTCGGTTTTGTCCATGCGCCTATTCTCGATATCCGCTGGAGTTGTTCCGGTGGCGAAGCCTGTGAGAATTTGATGGGAGAGGGAAACCTCCTGAATAAACCGCACATCATAGGTGATGACGCGCCCGCTCGCATCAGCCGCCGCGACTGTTCCGCTCAAACGCTCCGAGATGCTGCGATCCGTAAGGAGATCAACCGTGGTATTGCCACCGTAACCATCCAGTCCACCAATCGTGGCGAAGAGTTCCCCCTTCGACCAAGGGGATGGCAGGAGTTGCACAAAGCTTAGGGTGGAGTCGAAATCCACCAAAGGCACTGGCTCCCCGCGCAACATGATGGAACCGGCATTCGATTCCGTGCCCTCGATGGCAAGGCGCAGATTTTTGCCAAGGGCCATCGGCCACTGGAAGGCGGACCCCAGAATCAGGCCGGAACGGCCCTCCAGACGCGCTGGATCAGGAGGCAACCCTGGAGCATAAGTCGCCACCTGCGGCCAAAGCACTGGCATATCGGACAACTGGCGACCCAGATGGATGCCGATGGTTTTCAGAAGTTCATTTCGCTCCGGACTGCTCTCTGCAGGCAGCAAAATGGCGGTGCGCCGCAGGAATGCGTCGCGCAGGCAGAGCGATCCCAGGCGGCTCAAATCGTTGATCACAACGGGTGTGGATGGGATATTCAGCATCGAATTTCCTCCCAACGAGACCCAGGCCCGCTCGTCGTTGCGGTGGGCGCAATCAACCGTGCCGATGTCCAAATAGCTGGAGACGGAGAGGGTCGAGGGATCCCGCCCTGTTATGCCTGCCGGAATGACAAGGCGCTGACGGGTTCCAGAGGCGTTCTGGGGCGTGAGGGCGATGCTGCCGATCACGACATCGTTCAGGCGCACATCGAAGGCGGATGTCTTGTCGAGCGCTCCGGAGTGGGAGAGATCCACATCCACATACCCGCCGGGCGTCGTTTGAAAACTCGGGGGGAATGCAATATTCCGCGAGGTTTGATTGCGGAAAAGTCCCCTCAGGACGATGTCTCCACCTCTTAGGGAGCCCAATGCCATCTCACCGGGCACCGGTTGGGCCAACTTCTCCGCGATAGGCGAGACAGCAGGCGCTGCAGTGATGATCCATGGGTTGGATGGCACATTCCGGAGGGCCGTTTCGCTGCCGAGGGTTTGCGCTGCTTTTTCCAAGCCTGCGGAATCCGCTCCGCTGATGAGCATCCAGCGCCTTTGGGAATCCGCCGGGCCGGTGATGATCTCCGCAACCATCCCCTCCCCTTCGCCGAGGGACTCGAGGCATTTTTGAACATCTGGCGGGAGCGGAGTCTTTGTGAGATGAGAGCGCAGACCGATCAGCATTCCGTTTCTGGCGATGGATTCCCCCGCAAAAGCCGAGATTTCCTTCACCTGCACGGCATCGGGATCCGTGTAGATGGTCTGCCCCATGCGCGAGGCGGCTATGAGAAGTGTGCGGAGTTCCGCCTCGCCCGCCTCGCTTGGCACGAGCAGTGAGACAACAGGCTCGGGACGCGTTTGGGAGGCCGACCGGCGGAACTCCGCGAGATTCATGAGCGCAGGCTCTGTGAGGGATTCCGGGAACCGCTGAATCTCTGGGAAAAGGGACGCGCGGGAGCATGCCATCTGAATGCGACTGCCGACGCCCAGTTCCACCCAGGCGGCGGGATTGTCCACATCGCGGCAGGGCGATTGTGTGGTCTGCAGAAGACAACTAACCGTCACGCGGTTCCAGCCGGGCTGGAGCATGTCGGCAGCAAGCGGAACCGAAATTTTGCCACGATCCTGTGCGTCGGGATTCTCTTTTTTCGTCCCAAGCCGAACGCTGGTGATGTCGCGGTTGTTCAATTGAACGCTCATGGTCGAGACATCCGGCAAGAGAAGCGGCGAAGCCTGCCAGAGCAGGGTCAGCTCGCTGCCTGGCTCCAGACGCACATGCTCGGGAAGTTTGAAGGCGTAGTCCTTTTTGGAAAGCACCCCCTCGATGCGCATCTGGTCCTTCTCAAAGAGGGGAACCTCGAAGGTTCCGGTCGCAGGAGGTCGATCGGCGGGGGCCGCTTCAAGCGCGGTGAATCCCAACCCAGCGGCGACCAGGGCCGCGAGGATTGCGGAGTGCATTGACATTTTGGAAAGGTTCGGAGTTTTCACGGACCGCACCTTAAAAGCCCTCCCCCCCGCCGCGGTATGGGGACTAACCCCTACGATCCAAGCCCCATCGCGCGCCTCCTAATATACGCATTGCGAAAAGCCTCTGACTTGGATGTAATAGAAAGCATAAGGCTTGCTCGTCCGATGGCTCAAAAAATCCCAAAAGAAACTCCGTCCCTCGAATCCGCCATGCAGCGGATTTCCGAAATCGTTACCGCCATGGAAGAGGGCAACCTACCTCTGGAGAAGCTGATTGATTGCTACGAAGAGGGCATCGGCCTTGTGAAGGACTGCCAGGAAAAATTGGACGCCGCCGAGAAGCGAATCCAAATCATCACACGCGACGCACGCGGAGGCGTTGCCTTGGAAGAGTTCGAGGAACAGGAAGACTGAGGCATGTCTGAACACATTCCCGGCCCGTTGCTGGCCAAGATTCATTCCCCGGAGGATGTCCAAGCCCTGCCATCCGAGCAACTACCCCGCCTGGCCCAGGAAATCCGCGAGGAATTGATTGGCGTTCTTTCCAAGACCGGCGGCCATCTGGGGCCGAATCTCGGTGTGGTCGAACTCACGATTGCACTGCACCGGGTGTTCAACACACCTAAAGACAAGTTCGTTTTCGATGTCAGCCACCAAGGCTATGTCCACAAGCTCCTGACCGGACGACTCGACCGATTTCCGACGATCCGACAATACGAGGGACTCAACGGATTTCTCCTGCGCAGCGAGAGTGAGCACGATTCCTATGGGGCAGGCCATGCCGGAACCGCCCTCTCCGCCGCCCTGGGCATGGCCGCCGCTCGCGACCAGATCGGCTCCGACGAGCATGTCGTCTGCGTGGCGGGAGATGCCGCCTTCACCTGCGGCGTGAGTTTTGAAGCCCTGAACAATGTCGCCGCGACCACCAAGCGCCTCATCATCGTTCTCAACGACAACGAATGGTCGATTGCCAAAAATGTGGGCGCCGTTGCGGATTACCTGAACCGCCTGGTGACCAATCCCGCCTACGCGAACCTCCATGAAAACGCCGCTAGGTTCCTCGAGTGGATCGGCGGCAAAACCGCACGCAAGCTCGCTCACAAGGCGGAAGCAGGACTGAAGAGCCTCATCGCGCCAAGCGTGATTTTCGATGATCTCGGCATCCGCTACTACGGCCCGATCGATGGCCACGACATCCCACTCCTGACCCAGACTTTCGAATTTTTAAAAACCCAGAACGAGCCCGTCATTCTGCATATCCTCACGCAGAAGGGGAAAGGCTACGCGCCAGCGCTGGAGAAGCCCGACAAGTTTCACGGGCTTGGAAAATTCCACCTCGACACGGGCGAGACCATCGCCTCACCCACCCCGACCTACTCCGAACTTCTCGGCACGAAGCTCGCGGATTTCGCCGACGACAATAACAAGATCGTCGCCATCACAGCCGCCATGCCGACCGGCACAGGCCTGATCAACTTTGCCAAGCGCCATCCCGCGCGCTGCCACGATGTCGGCATCGCCGAGGAGCACGCAGCCCTCTTCGCCTGCGGCATGGCCACACGGGGTCTGAAACCTTTCGTCGCCATCTACAGCACCTTCATGCAGCGCGCGTATGACATGATCATTCACGACATCGCCCTGCAAAACCTGAATGTCGCCCTCTGCATGGACCGCGCCGGCCTCTCGGGGGATGACGGCCCCACGCACCACGGCCTCTTCGACATCGCCTACCTGCGACCGGTCCCCGGCATCCTTCACATGCAGCCAAAGGACGAGGCCGAATTCGCCGACATGCTTTGGACCATGGTCAACCACGATGGCCCATGTGCCATCCGCTACCCACGCGGCACAGGCACGGGCGCCGTCCCTGCGAAGAAGCCGAAGCTCCTTGAAATCGGAAAATCCGAGGTCCTCCGCCACGGCACCAAGGCCGCGATATTTGCCCTCGGCAACATGTGTGAACTCGCCATTCCAGCCGCAGAGGAACTCGAGAAGCTCGGCATTTCCACGGCGGTTATCAATGCCCGCTGGATCAAACCACTCGACACCGCAACCCTCGAGTTCTTCGCCGGCGGTTGCGATGTGATCTGCACCATGGAAGACCATGTTCTTACAAACGGCTTCGGCTCATCTGTGATCGAACACCTCTCCGACCGCCATATCACGACTCCCATCGTCCGCATCGGCTGGCCAGACCAGTTTGTCGAACACGGCACCGTGCCGATCCTGCGCGCCAAGCACGGATTGACCATCGAGGCCACCGTTCAAAAAATCCTCGCAGCATTGAAATCCAGCCTAACCACTCCAGCAAAAACCACCACAGCCGCTTAGATCTGCCCCATTTCGCCCTAACAAACCCGGCAAACATGAAATTTCGGACAAAACTCGTTCTACTCTTTTATTGCCATGTCATTGGCGACAAATGGCATGCTTTTCACGATCAATTCCTGGCAAGCTGGCAAAATGCTGCGGGAACAAATCGCGTCCACAGCCCTCTCCGTTGCCGCCACAGCCGCCGCCATGATAGATGGCGACCTGCACAGCAAGCCTGAACGAAACTTCGGATCAATCCGACGGGACTTACAAGGAGCTTGAAGCACAACTCCGAAAAATCCGGGACGCCAACCGCCGCGACGATGTCCAGATCAAGTTTGTTTACACCCTCATGCCAAGCCCCAAGGACAAGGATACCATCATTTTTGGCGTCGATGCCGAGGAGGAGGGACCTGACAAATCTCTCCTGGGCGACATCTACAAGCAAAAGGATGATCCGCAGACCGAACCCACGCGCTTTGATGTAAACCAAGTGCAACCGGTGTTTGTCGAAGATCAGTGGGGCACTTGGCTCACTGCGAATTCCCCGATCCGTTCCAGCACGGGGGATTCCGTCGGCGTTGTGGGTGTGGATATCGATGCCAAACGCGTGATCGGGGAACTGAACACGCTCAGGACACTCGGATTTTTTGCCCTGCTCCTGTCCATTGTTTTAGCGATTGGCCTGGCCGTTTATTTTTCGGTGCAACTGGCGCGCCCATTGCGAAAATTGCACAATGCCGTTGTCGCAATCGGAAATGGCAAACTCGACACCAGATTGGACACAAGCACGGGAGACGAATTTGCGGAGGTCGCGCTTGCAGTCAATGAAATGGCCGCAGGACTGCAACAACGCGATGTTTTCAAGGGAACACTCGTTCGCTACATGTCCGGCCAACTCGCGGATAAAATTATAAGCTCTGGAAAAATGCCCGACCTCAAGGGCGAGCGCCGCAAGATTACCGTCCTCTTCGCCGATGTGCGTGGTTTCACCAGCCTCTCCGAGAAACTCGCTCCCGAGGATGTCTTTTCGCTCCTGAACGATTATTTCGACAAGATGATCGATGAGATCTGCAAAAACCACGGCATGCTCAACAAATTCATGGGCGATGGATTGATGGCCGTCTTTGGGGCCCCGGAAGAGGACCCGTATCAGGAGGAAAACGCCATCAAAGCCGCGCTGGGAATGCGACGCGTTCTCGATGGAACGCGCGAGCGCTTCCAAGCCGAGCGCCAAGTTGATTTTAAAATAGGCATCGGGATCAACACCGGCATCGCCTTGGTGGGCAACATCGGCTCCAACCAGCGCATGGAATTCACCGCCATTGGTGACACGGTAAATCTGGGCTCGCGCTTGGAATCCGCCACCAAGGAACTCGGCACCGACATCATCGTGAGCGAATACACCTATGTCGCCGCCCGCACAAAGTTCCAATTCCGGTCGCTCGGCCAGATAGCGATTCGAGGCCGCGAGAACCCCGTTACCGCCTACGCCGTCGAGGGCTGAG
>JBILWM010000031.1:0-28387 GCA_044369905.1 Terrimicrobiaceae bacterium
GCGTCTTCTCTGCTGTAAAAAGGAAAGCCAGGGGTTACAGATCAACCGATAACCTCATCACCATGCTTTACTTCACCGCTGGCAAGCTAAGAATCCCTGCCTCCCACTGAAAATAGCGAAGAACCTCATTTCCCAAAAGCTAGGCTCGAAAAAAAGTAACCTCCCTGGTGCGCATCGTTGAGAGGCGTGGGAGGTGTTGTTGAAGAAAAGATGCCAGATTACTGCATCCGGGCAAGCTGGAATTTCGCAAGTGCGGCAAGCGCCAACAGGGATGTTTTTTGATCTTGCGAGTCGGAATGGTAAGCCGAATCTGATGATGGCTCTGCTTCAACCGAAGCCTGACGGCTTGCGTCAGCGATTCATGTAGGTTGGACGGGGCCTTTTTCATCGCATGAGCGCCTCCATGAGCTGCGCTTTCAACTGCCCGCGCGTTTCCGCAATCCGGGTGAGGAGTTTTTCGTATTCGGGCAGGAGGTGGTCCACATCGCCGGGGCCTTCGTCTTTGCTGTGGGGGTTTTTGAGGTCGAGGTTGAAGCCGCCGGCGCGGATTTGGTCGATGGAGACGCGCCAGGCGTGCTCGTTTTCGACGCGACTCTTGAAGCCGTCGGCCTCGTTGCCCCACCAGGCTTTCTCGGGCTCGAATTCCTCGATGCGGATGGGTTTGCTTTTGTTGTAGCTCTTGGCGCCGGGCGGATAAGGGTGCTCGTAATACCAGACTTCCTTGGTGGGCGTGCCTTTGGTGAAGAAGAGGAGGTTGGTGCGGATGCCGGTGTAGGGATTGAAGACGCCATTGGGCAGGCGGACGATGGTGTGCAAATTGCACTCGGTGAGGAGGGCTTCCTTGATGCGGGTCTTCACACCTTCACCGAAGAGGGTGCCGTCGGGAAGGACGAGCCCTGCGCGGCCGCCGGGCTGGAGGATTTTCATGATCAGCACGAGAAAGAGGTCGGCGGTTTCACGGGTGCGGAACTCGGCCGGGAAATTCGCCTCGATGCCATCCTCCTCCATGCCGCCGAAGGGCGGGTTGGTGGCGACGACATGCACACGTTCCTTCGGACTCCAGTCGCGGAGCGGGCGGGCGAGTGTGTTGTCGTGCCGGACATTCGAAGGGACATCGATGCCGTGGAGCATGAGATTTGTCATGCAGAGAATGTGGGGCAGGTGTTTTTTCTCAATGCCGGAGAAGCATTCTTGAATGAGACGCTCGTCGGCCTGAGTTTTCACCTGCTTGCGGAGGTGGCGAATGAGGCAGGTGATGAACCCGCCGGTGCCGGTGGCGGGGTCGAGAAAAGTCTCACCCAGGCGCGGATCGAGGCGGTCGATGACGAACTCAGTGGCGGCTCGCGGGGTATAAAACTCGCCGGCGTTCCCAGCGGATTGGAGGTCCTTGAGGAGCTTCTCGTAGATGTCGCCGAACATGTGGCGGTCGTCGGAGGTATTGAAATCAATGCCGTTGATCTTGTTGATGACCTGCCGCATGAGGGTGCCGTTCTTCATGTAGTTGTTGGCGCCGTCGAAGGCGGCCTTGATGAGAACGGCGATCTGGCTGGAGCCGGAGATGCTTTTCAGGCTCGGGAGGAGCTTGTTGTTGGCAAAGTCGAGGAGAGCGTCACCGGTGATGCCCTCGGCGTCGTCGGCCCAGTTGCGCCAGCGGAGTTCCGGCGCGAGCGGGGATTTGTAGGCGTCGTCGAAAAGCTCCAGCTGCGTCTCGCGGTCGTCGAAGATTTTCAGAAAAAACATCCAGCCGAGCTGGGCCAGGCGCTGGGCGTCGCCGTCCACACCGGCGTCTTTGCGCATGATGTCTTGGATGGTTTTGATGAGGTTGGAGACATTCGACATGGGTCAGGCGGCTTCTTGGGATTGTTGGTAAAGGGCGGATTCGAGTTCTTGGATGGCGGCAAGGTAGGCCGGCTTGCCGCCAAAGAATCCGACGATCTCCAACGGGGTGCCGATCGCCGTGAGGGGATCAACTTTGAGGATTTCGAGGGATTCGATGCTGGTGATGCCGGTGTCGGCATATTTTGCAAGAAGGGCATCGAGCACCAGGCGGGCCTTGTCGCCATACTTCGCGAAGACATGGCGCTTCTTCACTTTCTCGGCCCGCTCTCGGCGAGTGAGAGGCGGTTGGTCGAAGGCCACATGGCAGATGAGGTCGAAAGCGTCGTAGTCGCGGCCGACCTGCTCGGCTAGTTCGTCGAAGAAGACACCGCGCGCAGAGAGTTCCTCTATGATGGCTTGCTTCTTCTCGGCGTCATTCCAGACGGCAAGGAAGGAATCGAGCGAGGCGTAGGATTCCCGAACGGCTTTGCGCGAGTAATCCTTCAGGGATTCGGTGATGAGCTTGCCATTCGCATCGAGATATTGGACGCGCTCGGTGGCGACGCGGACCTCGACATTGTGCACGAAGTATCGGGTGGCGCCTGTCGGCGGTGGGTCCACGAAGATGCCGCCCGGCGGATCAACGATCTCCTCGCCGGTGGACTCCTCGTCCTCCGGAGGCTGGATGGGGTCGTCCTCGCCGGGTTCAAAAATCTGAACGGGGTCACCATCGAAGTCTGGATCGGCGAAGAGCGCCGTGGCGCGCTTAAAATCCATGATGGTAAAGAAGAGCTTGCCGTAGTCCTCGTTGATGCGGGTGCCACGGCCGATGATCTGCTTGAACTCGGTCATGGAGCTGATGCCGCGATCGAGGACGATGAGGTGGCAGGTCTGGGCATCGACGCCCGTAGACATGAGGCGGGAGGTGCAGGCTATGACTGGATAGCGCGACTCGGGGTCGATGAAGTTGTCGAGTTGCGCCTTGCCTTCGTCGTTGTCGCCGGTGATGCGCATCACATATTTGCTGTTGGCGGCGGCGAGGTCGGGGTTGGCATTCACGAGCGCCTGACGCATCCGCTCGGCGTGGTCGATATTTTCGCAGAAGACGATGGTCTTTGCGAAGCGGTCGGTGGCTTTCAAAAACTCGGTGATTTTGGCAGCCACGGTGGTGGTGCGTTTTTCGAGGATCAGATTCCTGTCGAAATCGCTGGCATTGTATTCACGGTCTTCGATGACATGGCCGTATTTATCGAGTTGCCCGTCTTCCGGACGCCAGCCGTCGAGGTCTTTGTCCAAGCCGATGCGGATAACTTTGTAGGGTGCGAGGAAGCCATCGTCGATGCCCTGCCGGAGCGAGTAGGAGTAGATCGGCTCGCCGAAGTAATCGATATTTGAGATGTCCCTCGTCTCCTTCGGAGTGGCGGTGAGGCCGATCTGCGTGGCAGAGGAAAAGTATTCCAAAATTTTGCGCCAGGCGGCGTCCTCGGCGGCGCTGCCACGGTGGCACTCATCCACCACGATGAGGTCGAAGAAATCGGGAGAAAACTGTTTGTAGATATTCTGTTCCTCCTCGGTGCCGCTCACCGCCTGGTAGAGACTCAGGTAGATCTCGAACGACTTGTCCACGCTGCGGTTCGTGATTTTCGTCATCGCGGTGCCGAACGGCTTGAAGTCGTTTGTCTTCGTCTGGTCGGCAAGGATGTTGCGATCCACGAGGAAGAGGATGCGTTTTTTCGCGCGGGATTTCCAAAGACGCCAAATGATCTGGAACGCCGTGTAGGTCTTGCCGGTGCCGGTGGCCATCACGAGCAGGCAGCGTTTTTGACCTCTAGCAATGGCTTCGACCGTGCGGTTGATGGCATTGAGTTGGTAGTAGCGCGGGGACTTCTGCGAACCGTCGTCGTAGTAATCCTGCGTGGCGACTTTTTCTTCTTCCTGCGTCCAGCCTTTGGCCGCGCAATAGCGGCTCCAAAGTTCCTCGGGCGTCGGAAATTGATCCAAGGGAATCTCGCGGGTTACAGTCCCTGAAGTGGCCGTGCGGTCGTGCTCCAAGAAAGCATCGCCATTTGAACTGTAAGCGAACGGGACATCCAGTATCTCGGCGTATTCCAATGCCTGGCTCATGCCAGCGCCAACAGAGTGGTTGTTGTCCTTCGCCTCCACAATCGCAAGGGGGAGGTTGGGTTTGTAAGAGAGGATGAAGTCGGTCTTTTTGGCTTCGCCGCGTTTGACCCTTTTGCCGCGAACGATCACCCGGCCTTTCGTAAAATAGGTCTCCTCACGAATCTGCGTCATCACATCCCACTTGCTGGAAACAATCGCAGGCAAGATGAATTTCGTGCGAATGTCGGCTTCAGTGAGAGATTTTTTGTTCATGGAGCTGTGTCCACATCAGAGAGCGGCCTGACGGAGGCGTATTGTTGCAATTTGATAGACGAGGAAGCTCATTGGCTGCATTCCAGCTTTTCCCATACCCGCGGGCAATTGTTTTCGAAAATCAGGATCGGTTGCCGAACAGATTGCTTGAGCGAGTTTGAGCACTATTCGGCAACCATAACAGAAGGTAGCGCACCCTGTGCTTGCGCGGCATTACGCCGGATTGCATCATGGGCCGACTGTGAATCAACCACTCCTCATCGCTGGCCGTTCGTTTTCATCCCGGCTTCTTCTTGGCACGGGCAAGTTTTCCTCGAATGAAACCATGGGCGATGCGCTGGAGGCGAGCGGGTGCGAGATCGTGACGGTTGCGCTGCGGCGGGCTGATTTGAGCGGGAAGAAGGATCCTTTTGCGAACATTCTGGATTTTATCGATCCGAAAAAATACCTACTGCTACCGAACACCAGCGGAGCGATGAATGCGGACGAGGCGGTGCGGTTGGCGCGGCTTGCCGCTGCGGCGGGCTTGCCTCAATGGGTGAAGCTCGAGATCCACCCCGACCCGCATTATTTGCTACCGGACCCGATCGAGACCCTGGCGGCTGCGGAGATTTTGGTTAAGGAAGGATTCACCGTCTTGCCTTACATCAATGCCGATCCCGTTCTGGCCCGTCGGCTTCAGGATGTGGGCACGGCGACCGTGATGCCGCTTGGTTCACCCATTGGCAGCAATCGAGGGCTCGATACCCGCTCGCAGATCGAAATCATCATCAAGCAAGCCAGTGTTCCGGTTGTCGTCGATGCAGGGATCGGTGCGCCCAGCCACGCCGCCGAGGCATTGGAAATGGGCGCGGATGCCGTTTTGGTGAACACAGCCATTGCCGCCGCCGAGAATCCCGTGCGCATGGCCAGGGCCTTCAGAGTCACTGTCGAAGCGGCCCGCGAAGCCCATGAAGCAGGTCTCCCGATGCGACTCGATCACGCCTCCGCTACGAGCCCGTTGGCCGCATTTTTGAAGTCTGCTTGAACTAAATTCCTGCTTTGTGCCGGAGATTCGATAGCGCTCTGGCGAGTGAGTTGATATCCGTTTTCGTGTGTCCTGCAGTGAGGGTGATGCGGAGGCGGGCGGAGCCTTTGGCGACGGTTGGAAAACGAATCGCGGGAACAAGGAATCCGCTGTTGAAAAGTTTGGTGGATGTTTGAACGGCGCTCGTTTCGTCTCCAATCACAACAGGAAGAATGGCACTCGCGGGAGTTGGGAGATCGAGCAAGGATTGGAGGTGACGGAGGTTTTCCCAGAGGGCGGCGCGCAGGGAATCACCTTCCGGAGAGGCTGAAATTTCGAGTGCTTTGCGAGAGGCCGCAGCCACAGGAGCCGGCGGCGATGTGGAAAAAATGAAGCTTCGGGCGCGATTGATGAGAAAATCCCGGAGTTTGCGGCTGCCCGCGATGTAGGCGCCATGGGAGCCGAGCGCCTTGCCGAGCGTTCCCATTTGGATTTCCACATGGTCGGCGACGCCGAACTCGTCGGCCAATCCCCTGCCCTGCCTTCCCGTGACTCCGACAGCATGGGCTTCGTCGAGGAAGATCCATGCGCCGTGGCGGTCCTTGAGTTCCACGATTTCGCGAAGCGGGGCGCGGTCGCCGTCCATGCTGTAAATGGATTCCGCAATGACGAGTTTTCGGGCTTCGGGATGTTTTTTGGAGGCCCACTGGAGGTGACTCTCCAGTTTTCCAAGGTCGTTGTGAGGAAAAACACGCAGCACGGCACCGCTCAAGCGGGCGGCATCAACCAGACAGGCGTGGGAGAGTTTATCGAGAATAATGACATCCCCCGTCCCGCAGAGCGCGGGGATGGTGCCCATGGCGGCGGCGTAGCCACTGGAAAAGGAGAGGGCAGCGGGAGTTTGCTTGAAATCGGCGATGACGGCGTCGAGTTCCTCATGCGCAGCGAGCGTGCCGCAGATGAGGCGAGAGGCTCCTGATCCAAATCCCGAGCGCTCCCACTCGGCCATGGCGGCCTGCTTCAATGACGGATGCGTTGCCAGGCCGAGGTAGTCGTTTGAGGAAAAATTCAGGAGCTGTCTTCCCTCCCTCGCAACCCGGACCTGCTGCGCGCCCTCGAGAGCGGAGAGTCTGCGGGTGAGCCCCTTGGACTCGATCTCTTGAAGACCGGCCAGCAGGAACCGATCAAGCGCGGATTCGCTGTGGGGATTCATCAGCCGGCAGCGATGATGCTGGCCATCTCGCGAACGGCATTTTCGAGACCTACCGAGACAGCGCGGGATATGATGGAGTGTCCGATATTCAACTCCTCCAAACCTGGCAGTGAAAGGATGGGCGTGGTGTTCTGGTAGTTGAGGCCGTGTCCGGCATTGACGCGAAGGCCGAGTGAGAGAGCCAAAGCGGCGCCACGCTTGAGCTTTTCGAGTTCAGAGTCCCGCTCGACGCCAAACTTGTTGGCGTAGGAGCCTGTGTGGAGTTCGACGAACTCGGCACCGAGCGCGGCGGCGGCGCGGATTTGCGCTTCTTCGGCGTCGATGAAAAGGCTCACCCTAGAACCCGCACCTTGCAGGCGGCCGATGGCACTCCGAAGAATCTTGTCGTGTGTCACACAATCCAGCCCGCCTTCGGTGGTGACTTCACGACGGTGTTCAGGGACGAGGCAAACATCCTCAGGGCGGATTTGCAGGGCGATAGCCACAATATCCTCCGACACGCCCATCTCCAGATTGAGCTTCGTGGTGATCTTTTCTCGAAGCAGGAAGATATCGCGGTCCTGAATGTGACGGCGGTCTTCGCGAAGATGGGCGGTGATCCCGATGGCGCCCGCTTTTTCGGCAACGAGTGCGGCCGCGACGGGATCCGGCTCGGCATTCGGGTTATCCGGCGTTTCGCGGTAACGGGCCTGACGCAGTGTGGCGACATGGTCGATGTTGACTCCAAGACTTGGCATAGGTGGTTTCAGTGGGATGCTGCTGGACGCTTGATTCGAATGCGGCAGGAGATTTCATCCACCGACCCGGGCGCGAGTGTGCGAAGGCCGAGGCCATTGTGAATCGCATTCGGAAATGCGCTCCAGGGCTCGACACAGAAAAAGTCGGAGTCCGGCTTCTCGGTCCAGGTTGTGACGCAGACCCAATCTTCGAGGCGCTTTTCGGGATTCTCGAAAGAAATGGATTTGCCAGACGCGGCATGGGACATCACAACGCGCTCCAGGTCAGGCTCTGCGTGAAAGCGGTCGATCCAAGCCGGGTCTGAGAGCGAAGCTGACTCCTGGGAGGCCGTGTCGAAGGAAATCGAGCCATCGGCGAAGTTCTGGCGTCCCCATTTTCCGCAAGGCAAGGAGAGTTGCCAGTCGGCCCGCTCGGCGGCCGGGACATGGAAGTAGTAATGATGTCCAGCAGACCATGGCATGGGTTGATCGCCTCGATTGACAATACGGAAGCTCGTGAGCAGTGCATCCGACTCGATGCGGTGGGTAACATCCAAACGGAACGCGAACGGGTAGCAGGCCATGGTGGTTTCGTTCGAATCCAGGCGCAGCGTAACGGAATCCTCCCCAGCCTCGAGGATGCGGAAGGGCGAGTCTTTTGCGAACCCGTGCATTGGTGCTGGGCGCTGGACGCCCGAGGCATCGATCCATGATCCGATCCGGCCATTGGCATAGGTGCGGGCGATGAAGGGAAAGAGAAGCGGGTCGCCGCCTCGAACCTTCGCAACGCGGTCCCAGTCGGCTTCCGTGGGCCAACCGATGATTTCCCAACCGGGCACACTCCAGGAAAGGAGCCTCGCGCCATGCGCGGGCGAGACAAGTGCACTGGCATCCCCGGCTTGGATTTTGAGGACGGGTTGATTTTGAAAAATTTCCAGATTCATAAATTTCTTTGAGCAATGACAAGCAGCCCTCGCAGCGTCAGAAGCGGGTCCACGACATCGAATAACCCGACTTGGCCTGCGATGAGCTGGGCATCCCCGCCGGTGGCGATGATTCGCGGGCGTGCCTTAGGAAAAGCCTCGGAGCGGATTTGCGCGAGGATTTCCTTCACCAGACCACGGTATCCATGCACAGCACCGGAAAGCATAGCATCCCGCGTGGAACGGCCCACGGCAGTGGTTGGTTCGCGAAGTGAGATATTTGGCAGCAAGGCGGTGCGATCATGCAGGTAGCCAGTCATGGCATTGAGTCCCGGAGCAATGACGCCGCCGATGTAGTCACCGGCGCGGGAGATGACATCAAAAGTCACGGCCGTGCCAAAATCCACCACCACGCCCGGGAAGCCGTGCAGAGCGGCACAGGCGGCCGCATTGGCCAGGCGGTCCGCCCCGATGGTGCGTGGCGAGGGGTAATCAATCCCAACGCCGAGATCGAGATGCGCCCCGACTTCCAGCACTCGATCGAACGCGGCATGGATGACAGGGTTTTTGGAGGGGACGACGGAGGAGAGGACAACGGCTTCGATGTGTTTGGAGGGATACAGCGCCCGAATCTGCGCGGCATCCAGAGTCGGAGTGGGCAGGCGCTTGACCCGCGAAAGGGAGTTGCCTGTGGCGAGGCAAAGTTTCGTGAACGAATTGCTGATGTCGATGAGGAGGATTTTTTTCACGCCTCAACCTCCGGAGCGCCCTTGGCGACGACCGCAGCAATCACCAAGTCGCCGGAGACATTGAGGGCGGTCCGGCACATGTCCAAAAACCGGTCGATTCCGAGAATGATCGCAATGGCATCCGGCGGAACATTGATGGACAGAAGAACACCCACGACCAGAGGGAGCGATCCACCGGGAACTCCGGCGGTGCCTATGCCTGCCATCACGCACATGAGGGCAACGACGATTTGTTGGGTAAGGGTGAGATCGACTCCGAAAACCTGGGCCAGAAAAAGAACGGTGACCCCCTCGTAGAGTGCGGTGCCATTCTGGTTCGCGCTGGCTCCGACGGTCAGAACAAAGCGTGCAATGCGAGGTGGGATGGAGAGGTTTTTTTCGGCCACGCGAAGGGCAACGGGCAGTGTGGCATTGCTGGACGAGGTGCTGAAAGCGGTGATGATCGCCTCCTTGGCATCCTTCAAAAAACGCACGGGCGAACGGGAGGCGAAAAAGCGGAGTGTGAGGGGATAGACCACAAATTGTTGGAGCGCGAGGCCAAGCAGCACAACGCCCACATACAGGCCGAGGGTGCGAAAGAGGTCCAAGCCGAGACGCGCCGCAACAGCAAAGGCCAAGCAAGCGACGCCGAAGGGTGCCAACCGCAAAGCGAAGCCGATGATCACCATGGAAACCTCGAACATTCCCTCGAAGAATCCCCTCAGTGTGGCCGTGCGGTCGCGTGGAGCGATGGTCAAGGCGACACCGACGAACAGACTGAAAACCATCACAGCCAAGAGGCCACCGCCTTTGTTTTCGGGATTGAAGGCATTCAAGGCCTCGGCGAGGGGATTTTCAGGAATGAAGTTGAGAAGGGTGGTGGCGACGGATTGGGATTGGCTCCCACGCTCGATACTTTTTTGCGAGGCCCCGGCATAGGTTTGCACAAGCGACTCGCGGCTTTCGGCAGGAAGCGAGCGCCCGGGCTCGATGAGATTTACAAGGCCGAGGGCAATGCCAACACTTGTCGCGGAGAGGGCAAATGTGGCGAGGAGGGCGCGCCAACCCACACGCCCCAGCGTGCGGACATCCCCCATCTCCATGGTTCCTATCACGATTGCTGAAAGAATCAGCGGGATGACGACCATGAAAATGATTCGCAAAAAAATCCGCCCGGCGGGTTGGATTACTTGATCGATCCACCAGTTGAGCGATGGACGGGCCGCTTCGGGCAGGAGGGCTCCAGCGGCGAGGCCGAGGACGAGCCCCAACACCAATCCCCACAGGATTCGAGAGGCCTGGGAGCGGGAGGCCGCACTTTCAGACATGGTCAGCGGGAGAGGTCGCCCTGAGTGAGAAGTTTGAAACCCTCGCCGAGAAGCACGGAAGTGGCGCACTCGATGTCATCGACATGCAAGGCGAGAACAGCACGCCCACGGGGACAGACCAAAAGAGGATAGCTGAAATGCACATTCACTTCCGCCATGAGGAGGGCTGCGAGCAATTTCGAAAGATCGCCAGGACCGTCGGCGAGCTCGACCACCATGAGATCGCAGGAGCTGTGAGGAATGTTGTGCTCGCAGAAAAGCTCCTCGGTGCGGTCGGGGTCGCTTACGATGATGCGACTGATGGCCGACTCGTAGGACTCGGCAATGCTGAGGGCTAGAACGATGATGTTGTTCTCATCGAGCAGGCGCACGACTTCACGGAGAGCACCGACTTTGTTTTGTAGAAAAACGGAGAATTGCCGGACCTGCGGGCTGTTGAGTTTCTCGGTGGTGGATGCGACGGCCATAGGTTGATTACTTGTAGGAATATACCATGCAGGTATCGACTTTGTCACCTTCCGTCATGACCAGTCGGATGAAATACCTGCCGCTACGGATCACAGAAATACCGGCTGTGGCGCACGAGGCATTGCCTGAGTATTCCTGCCCTGCGGGGTATCCCCAAGCATCGAAAATCGACACCCTGAGTTGCGAGTAGGGATCGAGATTTGCGGAGGAGAACCGGTAGTCGTTCCCGGAAAAAAGATGCACCTCGATGAGCATGGGAACGCCCTTTGATAGCGTGCCGGACCAGAAGCCATCATGAATCTGGTAGCCCTCGCCGGCATTTCCTGCTGCGAGCTCGAGAGCCAGACTGCGAGGGCTTTTGTCGGGAGAATTCCAGTCCAGCGGCGAGGAATTCGCCAATCCGCCCTCCTCCTGCTGGGCGTGGGAGACGGCCAGTGCCAGAAAGAAAAACAACAGAGGCAACATCCGCTTGATCATTTTTTGGAATCCGCCGTTGTGGCTGCCGCTGCGATCGTGGACATGGTCGAAGCGAGGCTCTGAACGGCCGTGGGCGGGAGGAACGAAGGCGAAGTGGACATGAGGGAGGACGCGGACCTGAGCGCCTCCGCAAGCTGCCTGACGATGGGTGCTTTTTTAGAATTGTCGGGAAGGTTTTCCACCCGGCTCAGGATACGCGCGGCGATTTCGGGTTGGGCGAGCAGATCGGTGGACGAGGGATTTTCCCCGGACGCAAGGAGGTTCGAGGCCATATCCAACTGGCGGACCCAGGAGCCCGCCATGGCCAGCACGACGAGGGGGTTGTCTTTTTGCTCCAGCAGGCACAGTCGAATATCATTTTGCATGGCATCCAATTCCTCGCGCAATCGCCGCCAGTCGCCGGCATCGGCAAAGTCGGAGATGCTCTGGCTTCGGGCCAGGATTTGGTGGCTCACATTCAGCTTTTTGGCGAGCAGAAGGATGTCGCGCGCCGTATTTTTCACACTCTGCCCGTCCTGAGCCTCGATGGCCATGAAGCCGTCAGCAACGAGGATCCCGAGTTGCAAGGCGATGATTTCGCGGTCGGAGGTGGCGACCGGAACGACAGGGCGGAGGACTTTGCTCCAGTTCGGTTGGCATTGTTTGTCAACGGCTAGAAAAAATTCCCCGGGCGTGGGAATGGAAACCGTATCGAGAAACGAAGCATCGCGCATTTGCTCCGGCGTGAGGCGTTCCTCGGCGGCAGGCGCAAGGGATGGTATCGCCATCAAGATGAAGGCTGCTGTTCGGAGGATTTTCGAAAGCATGCGCAAACCTACACCCACCGGCGGCACTTATCAAAGACTCAAAAAACCGGCGGCGTGCAAAGGCGCCCTGGAGCTCAGTCTTCGAAAAGCACCTTGCGCATGAGGCTGTAGATTTTCGTGTTGTCGAAGCTTCCTTTGACCTCCTCGGCCTTCTTGCCTGCGGCGCGAACGAGAATGCCACCAGACGCATCGCTCAATGTTCCCCAAGTGATGACAAAGGGATGAGCCACTCCGGCGCGGTCGGGTTTCGAGAGAAAGGGTTTCCCCTCGGAGTCGAGTCCATAGGGAGCGCCGTTGGTGTCCTTGCCGCTGACCGCCTTGGCGATCAAGTCGGGCTTCGGAGGAAATCCCAGCACATCCATAGATCCAGCCGAACTGTCGGCGGCTGTGATCAGGAGGGTTTCAGGATTTTTTTCGACGAAATCCAGAGCGGTTCCAAAGGCATCGTCAGCGCGTTTCAGAGCATCCAACACGCCGGGGGCGTTGTTGAAATTTGCAAAGTTGTCGGCCCCCTCCTCTTCAACGACGAGCAAAAATGGCCCCGGAGCGAGGAGGCTCAGGGCTGCGGATATCATTTCCTGCAGGGTGGGCGCATCGGGCGCGTAGGTCGGCAGTCCCAGGGCCTTCAATTTGTCGGCCTCCATGTCATTGAACGAATCCTGCTCGGCGAAAATCCCGAGAAGTTTCTTGGTGCCAGGCGGCACGGAGGCGAGTTCTGAGCGATCGAAGACAACCGTGTAACCATTTTTCTTCGCCTCCTCTATGAGGTCTCGTCCATCGGTGCGCTTGCCCGCCTTCAAATGGCGGCCCGCCTTGGAAGCGGGGAGAAACCATTCCTCACCGCCGCTGAGAATGACATCGGCTCCCGATTCGACGACTTGGGTTGTGATTTGCTCGTAGTCATCCCTTTTGGCGGTGCTGGCGACGAAGCAAGCCGTGCCGGGTTCGATGATGCTGCCGGAGTTCACAAGGCCCGTCCGCACGCCGCGCCGCATGACCTCGTGCATGATACTGCCGGTCTCGCCGTTTGCCGCTGTGGGACGGGATGCGGATTTGCCATCGGTGCCGAATGCGGAGGACGGGACTTTGATCCCATAAGCATGGGAGGTCGCACCGCCATTCGATGTCGCGGAAAGTGAATCAGCCATGTGGCCTCGGTAAACAGCAATGTGAGGGATGCGATCCCAGTTGAGTTCGGCATCAGGTCCTGCCCAGTAAAAACGGGCGGCTTGCCAATTCGCAACGCCAGCACCATCGGGGTGGATAAAAATGACATTGTTGGCAGTGGCCGTGGCGCAAGCGGCGAGGAGCGAGAGGAGAAGAAGGCGTGACATGGGAGGAAATCAAAGGGTGCCGGAGGCAGCCGTGCAATCAACGATTGGTGACAATTCCGTTTCACGCTTGCTTTCGGCAACCATTCCCTCCACTTTTCCGCGCCATGCCAACACTTGCTATTGTTTTTGGAATTATCCTCGATGCGATGGGATTCGGCGCCTATGTAGCCACAGGCGCCCAGAGCGTGACGGCGCTTATTCCCGCCTTCTTTGGAACGATCATTTTTCTTTGCGGATTGCTCTCGGTATTCATTCCAAAAATCCGCATGCACCTCATGCATGTGGCCGCTCTGGTGGGTTTGCTGGGAACCGCTGGCGGCCTTGGCATGGGCCTTCCCAAGCTGGGAGCCCTCATCGCCGGGACGGCTGAGCGACCGCTGGCTTCCGGCATGCAAACTGCCATGGGCGTCGTCTGCCTCGTCTTCCTGGTGCTCTGCGTGAAGTCGTTCATCGACGCACGCCGTGCGCGCAAGAAAGCGGAGTAGATCTCAATCGACCAACAGAGCCGCACCGAAGACGCCGGCACTGTCGCCGAGTGTGGGCTTGAGAATGCGGGTGTGGAGTTCCTTGTTGAAAACATGCTTGAACACGGCCTGCTGTGTTTTGTCCTCGTAGAGCAGCGCCATGTTTCCAACGCCGCCGCCGATGATGATGGCATCCGGGTCGAGAATGTTGATCACCGCCGCGATGGATTCCGCAAATTTCTCGCGCAGGCGTTCGAGTGTTTGAAGAGCGAGCGGTTCACCCGCCTGGGCGCGGCGGGAAATCTCCGGCAAGCGCACAGCTTCCCCACCCTGCTCCCGATAAAATCTCTCGAGCGAGGGACCGGCTAAGACACCCTCGATGCACCCTGAGCGGCCGCAGTAGCAAGGATGCGATTCTCCGCGAAGCGGATTGTGCCCCCACTCGCCGGCGATGCCATGCAAGCCCTGCAAGACACGGCCATGGACGACTACTCCGCCGCCTGCTCCGGTTCCGAGAATAACGCCAAAAACCACGCTGGCACCGGCTCCGGCTCCAATGACGGCTTCGGCGAGGGCAAAGCAATTGGCATCATTCGCCATGAAAATTTGGGTTCCGGTCAGGCGCTCCAAATCCTGCACAATCGGACGACCGTTCAAGCAAGTTGTGTTTGAATTTTTAAGCAACCCGGTGGACGGCTCGATCGCGCCGGGCGTGCCAATGCCGATTTTTGAAGGCCGGGACGAACCTGAAGCCGTCTCGAGATCGGAAATAACGCCCTCGATCTGGGAAAGGATGTGTTCGTAACCAAGCGCGGCACCGGTCTCGCGACGCAGGCGGTAAAGCGCCTCACCCGGTCGAGTGGAGTCCATGATGACTCCCTCGATTTTTGTCCCCCCAAGATCAATGCCCCATTTGTGGGAGGCGGAGGTCACGCCGAAACGCGCATTGGCATGATGACATAGAGGAACGGCGTCTGGATTTTGATGACACCGGGGCTCATTTCATCAATCAGCTCGAGGTAAACTTCGTCGTTCGGAAGGTTGCGGAGCGGATCCATGAGAAACTCAGGATTGAACGCAATCGCAATATCCCGACCGCGATAGTTTACGGACATGGATTCCTTGGCCTCGCCGACTTCGGGAGTGGTGGCGGTGATGTCGAGATTGTTTTTGGTGAAGGCAAGACGAAGCGAGCTCGTCTTGTCGCTGCTGAGGAGTGCGACGCGGCGAACGCAATTCAGAAGCGCCTCGCGCTCGAGCGGAATCCGCTCCTTGGCCTCGCCGGGGATGACTTGGCGGTAGTTCGGATAGTTGCCTTCAACGAGCTTCGACACCAACTGGGCGCCGTTGAGTTGGAAGGAAACCAGATTGCTGGAGCTGGAAATGGTTACTTCACCCTCCTCGCCGAGGAGGCGTTGGAGTTCGGTGACAGCCTTGGTCGGCAGGATGAAGTCCCTTTCGTTGCTCTTGGGAAATTCCAATTCGCTTTCAAAAAGTGCCAATCGGCGGCCATCGGTCGCAACCAGCGTGAGCTTGTTTTCCGTTAGAGAAAAAAGAATGCCGTTGAGGACATATCGGGCTTCGTCGCTCGAGATGGCGTAAGCTGTTTTGCGGAGTCCGTCTTTGAGTTCGGACTGTTTCATGGTCAGCGAACTGGCCTCCTCGAAGTGCGGGAAAGCCGGGTATTCCTCTTTGGGGAGGCCGTAAATTTTGAAGAAGCTGGCGCCGCAACGGATCGAGGTCGCGTTTTTGGCATCCACCTCGAGAATGATTTCCGAATTCGTCAACTCGCGGATGATCGAAACGAGCTTTCGGGCCGGTATAGTGATCGCGCCGGTCTTTTCGACCCGGGCCTCGACGCGGCAGCGAATGCCAACCGAGAGGTCGGTGGTGGTGAGGGTCAGGCCGGATTCATCGGCCTCAAGGAGCGCATTGGTGAGAATCGGGAGCGTCGGGCGTGTGCTGACGACATTCTGGATCCGTTGCAATCCTTCGAGCAGGGCTTCTTTGGTGACTGCGATTTTCATTTGATTTCGTGGATTTTTAGAGAGAGGGAGAGGCCGTGTCAACGAGGGAGAACTAATCGCCAGCTTTGCGGGCTATATCCTTGAGCATGGGGCCGAATTCCGCATTCCAGATTCCGAAAAGAGGCCTGGCATTGTCGAAACCAGCCTCACCCGCATCGCTGACGGAAAAAACTCTTGGCTGGAGGCGGATATTGTCCGTCCCTGGGATTGGAACCATGGCCAAACGGACGCGGATGGTTTGAGGGTTCCCGTAACTGCCCCACATGACATTTCCAAAGCCGCCCGCGGGTTTGTCAAACGAGATGGAGTCGGGATAATCAACACCTGAGAGCGTGTAGCCGCGCGATGCGAAGACATCCCGGGCAGCTGCGGTGACGGCATCCACATTGGTATCGTGGACCGTGACAGCCCCGATTCCGCCGGAACTTGAAATCGGCGAGGACAGACAACCGACGAGTAAAGTTGCGCAAAAAAGGACGGAAGAGAGTTTGATAAGACGAATCATTCGGCTTCGCTATCAAAGTCGGAGGGATTGGGCAAGACGGCTGAAGAAAAGAAAATCCACTTTCGCATCCTCTGTGGAAACCTCTGCCGGCCATGGCAGGAAAACATCCGGGACATAAAAGCTCTCGAGACGGGATTTCAGAAAATCCCTCAAGCGCTCGTGACCAACATCGCCAGCCACAAAGGCCACGGGTCGGGCACCGAATTCTTCGTGAGGGACTCCGACAACAACCACGCGGCGCACATCCGGGTGGGAGGTTAACAAAGCCTCGATCATCTCGGGGCAAATATTCTCGCCGCCGGAAATGAACATGCGATTGCGCCGCCCGCTAACGACGAGATTTCCATCGGCATCGAAACTCCCGGAATCACCTGTCGAAAACCATCCATCGTCGTCCAAAGCTGGAAGCACACACTCATTGAAAAAAATCCGCTTGGGCAACACCTCGCCACGAATGCGGATTTCGCCATCCAGCGAGATTTGAACCTCGCGCCCCGGCAGCGGCTTGCCTGCGTGAATGAGATGTGGAACGGACTGCAAACACTCGCTGGTGGTGATCTGAGAGGCCGCCTCGGTCATGCCGTATGTGAGATGAAGCGGCACACCGACATCAATGGCATCCGAGACAAGACTCGCATCAATAGGCCCTCCACCGGCAAGGACGGCTTTCAAGTGGGAGAAGGAGGCGCGCTCCGCAAGGAGTCGCCGCAACTGAACTCCAACCACAGAGAGGTGGGTGAGCACAGGGTCTTCGATTTGCGTTTTGAAAGGGGCATTCTGGTCGGGAAAAACAATCGTCGCGCCGGCAAGCAGGCAGCGAATGAGAATGGAAAATCCACTCACATGGTTCAGGGGCAGCGAGAGCAACCACGCGCAACCCGGACCGAGAGGAATCCTTGCGGCGACTCCCGAAGCATTGGCAATGTGGGATTCCAAATCATGCCACACGGCACGCGGCGAACCGGTCGATCCGGAGGTGAAAAGCAGAGTCCCTGCGGAAGCCGGTGCTATCGGCGACCGACCGGGAACAAACTGGTGCAGCCCCTGGGGTTTCCAGAAAGCCCCGGCTCCGATTGACTCCGCACGACGGAGAGCTTCATCTTCAGGCAATCGCGGGCTCAAGGGCGCGACCAAATAATCCTCGGCCAGCAGGGCCAGCAAAAGCGTGGCATGGGTAAAATCAGGTCCGGCCCATGTGGCAAAGGGGCGGTCTTTTTCCAAATACCATCCCTCCAAGCGGGTCGCTAAAAAGCCAGCCAACTCGAAATATCGCACCTCGCGACCACTCGCGCGATCCAGCAAGGCCACAGCGTCACCAAAAGTAACGGCTTTAGAGAGGATAGAGTTTTGAAAGGTCGACATCAGGTGGCTGTGTTTTCGGGCGGAATTGAAAATCGCGTAAGTCGAGTCGCTCGCAAAGAACATCCTGCTCCAGGCGCGAGTAGGTATCCAAACCTGCCGCCGCCGCGCAGGGCAGGCTCAATGCGAAGAGGCCGAGAGCCTGAATGCCAACGCCCGACTCATAGCAGGCGCTCACGACAGGCACCATGCCAAGCGAGGCCCCCGCCTGAGCAAAATCGGAGCAGACTTTCAATCCACCCATAAGCGTTGGCTTGAGAACAAGAGCCGTCGCACCTTTGTAGGCAGCCAATTTCTCTGGGGTGATTTCGCGCAGCGTCTCATCCAATGCGATTCCAACGGGGCAATTTTTAATCAAATCCGGGAGCATGGAAACATCGCCGAGAGGTTCCTCGATATAGTCTACTGGAAGGTTCTTGATCGATTCCGCAACGCAGAAAGTGGAATCGATGTCCCATCCGCGATTGGGGTCGATTCGAAAACGGCAATGGCCATTGGCCATGGAAGACAGCCTGCCAATCAAGAACGGCAACTCGTCGAGGGATAGTCCGCCGGTTTTGATTTTGAGGCATTCGCACCCGCCTGCGAGTGCCGCCTGCCCGCGACGGAAAATTTCCTCCGGAGATCCATCGAGAAGTGCATTCAACGGGATCGCGTGTCTTTCTGTTTTCGGAATGCCAGCCCTCGCCGATTCGAGGGCAAAAACAAGCGATGCCGGAGCTTCGTCCTCGCTCTTGCCTGCCTTGATGAACGCCTCGACGGCATCGACAGTCTCGATGCTCCAACTCGGAAGCGGGGCGGCATCCCCCCATCCCACGGTGCCATCTGGTTTTTCAAGGCGAACGAGAATCCCTTTCCGGTTCCCACCGCCGGACATGGGAAGTGCATATCGAAAAAAATCCATTCCCTCCCGCCAAGCGGCTTCAGCGCGTGGTCGGGGATTCATTTTCGCGTTAAGAGAAACAGGGAAATAACCACCGCCATCGAGAGACTGGCATTCGCGGTGAGAGGGAAAACCTTGTTAATTTCTCTCATGTCACGAATGCGAAAAACGGCCAAGCCCACAGCAAGGCCGTGCACGATGGCGGGAGCCAGGCAGACGAGCGCCATCCACCACTGGAGGAGGCCGTCGCGCCAGAACCAGAAAGGAACCACACAGGGTGCAAAGAGGCAGAAGACAATCTCCCAGCGGGCAAAATCGGCACCGAAGCGCACGGCGAGGGTTTTTTTATTTGAGAGGAGGTCGGACTCGCGGTCCCTCAGGTTGTTCAGCGCGATTAAGACGACCGAGTAAAATCCCGGCACGGTGCCAAGAAGGAGGGATGTCGTGGAAAACTCCTTCGCCTCGACAAAATAGGTGCCGGAAGTCGCCACCAGGCCAAAAAACAAAAAGGTGAAAACATCCCCCAGCCCCAGGTAGGCCAGCGGAAAGGGACCGGCGGTGTAAAGGATGCCGCAGAGAATCGAGAGGATTCCGATGACGGCAACCGGCCAACCCGCCCGCGCGATGAGGCACAGCCCGGCAAGGCAGGCTACCGCGAAACAGATCAACATTCCCAAAAAGACGGTCTGCGGCTTCAG
The DNA here is from genome assembly GCA_044369905.1 of Terrimicrobiaceae bacterium. Classification (GTDB taxonomy): domain Bacteria; phylum Verrucomicrobiota; class Verrucomicrobiia; order Chthoniobacterales; family Terrimicrobiaceae; genus UBA967. The sequence goes on from JBILWM010000031.1 coordinate 19,130, forward strand.
AAGACCGCTTGATGTGACCCTCACCGGGCCAAGGCGATCAGCGCGATCGGCGCCTTTTTTTGCATCCCAGTAATCATTCGCCAAATTTGTGCCGATCTGGATAAAGACCGCCCCGACAAATGCGAGAAAGGCGGCAACTCCATCACCCAAGCCCCTAGAGTAGGCGAGCGCCGTGCCAAGCAGCACCGGTGAGATCGACGCGAAGAGGGTTTTCGGCCGACTGGCCATCACCCATGCCTTGAGGGGACTTGGTGCGGCGGCGCTCACGGACGCTTGGGAAATTTCCCGAAGTCGGGTTTGCGTTTTTCGACAAAAGCATTTCTCCCCTCCTGGCCCTCTTCGGTCATGTAGTAGAGCAAAGTGGCATTGCCGGCGAGTTCCTGTAGCCCGCTTTGGCCATCGCAATCAGCATTGAGCGCCGCTTTGAGGCAGCGGATGGCGAGCGGCGACTTTTCTAAAATCTCGCGGCACCATTTCACGGTTTCGATTTCGAGTTCCTCGTAGGGAACGACGGTGTTCACGAGTCCCATCTCGAGCGCCTGCTTGGCGTCATAAGTGCGACACAAAAACCAGATCTCGCGGGCTTTTTTTTGACCAACGATCCGCGCCAGATAGCTTGCGCCGAATCCGCCATCGAACGACCCCACGCGGGGACCGGTCTGTCCGAACTTGGCATTCTCGGCGGCAATCGTCAGGTCGCACATCACATGAAGCACATGTCCACCGCCGACAGCCCATCCCGCCACCATGGCGATGACCGGTTTCGGGCAGGTGCGGATCTCCCGTTGAAAATCGAGCACATTCAAACGCTCCACTCCCCCTGAATCGGAATACCCAGCGTCGCCACGGATTTTTTGGTCACCACCGGAGCAGAAGGCCAACTCGCCCTCACCGGTTAAAATAACGACGCCAATCGAGGAGTCATCCCGCGCGTCCTGCAGCGCCTTGCGCATCTCATCCACCGTAAGCGGGCGAAATGCATTCCGCCGCTCGGGGCGGTTGATGGTGATCTTGGCTATGCCTTCCGCTTTTTCGTAGCGGATGTCCTCAAATTGCAACGCGGCCTTCCAATCGAGTGCTGATTTCATAAGCAAAACGCTATCGCGATGCCCGCCCCCGGCCAATGAAATCCTCTGTGGCCTATTCCAATCTCACGCGCGGATCGACGACCGCGTAGAGGAGATCCGAAATCAGATTTCCAAAAAGCACGAGCGCGGCCACGATGAAATTGAGTGCCACAAGCGTTGGATAATCCCGCTCCAGGACGGCCTCGTAACCCAGGCGCCCCATACCAGGATAGGCAAAGATGGTTTCAACGATCACCGAGCCGCCGATGAGAGCCGGGAGAAGTCCTCCGATACCGGTGATGAGTGGACGAATGGAATTTCTCAGGGCGTGTTTGTAAAAAATCGTATCCTCATCGAGTCCCTTGGCGCGTGCGGTGCGCACATAGCCTTCGCGCAGGGTTTCGAGCATACTGGCGCGAACATAGCGCGATTGCACGGCGATGCCGCCGAGCGAGAGGATGGTCGCTGGCAGCGCAATATGCCAGACGCGGTCGAGGCAGAGAGCGAAGGCATTCGGAAAGGCAATGCCGTAGGATTGCGTCCCCAGCACTGGCACGGCGGCGTATTTCACCAATCCAATGAGAGCCAGATTCGCGATCCAAAAAGTCGGCACGGCAATGAAAACAAACACCCCGAAAGAGGTCAGGGTATCCGCCGGAGTTCCCGCATAGCGCGCGCAGAAGACACCGATCAGAAGGCCAAAGGTGAGAGACAAGGTGATGGCGGCGACATTCAGCAAAACCGTCGCGGGAAGGCGCTCGGCGATCCTTGCCAGCACAGGGCGGTCGTCCTTAATGCTGCGAAGTTCGCCTGTGAAGAGATCCCTCATGTTGAGCCAGTATTGCTCGTAGAGAGGCCGGTCGAGATGGAATTTCTTGCGAAACATTTCCTTCACCTGTGGCGTGATCTTCGGGTTGAGTTCCCCCCACGGATAAGGGCTGCCCGGAGCCAGCGTGATCATGAAAAACGATACGAGGCTGATGCAAAAAAGGAGCAGCACACTGACGAGCGAGCGGCGGATGAGGAAGTTCAGCATGGGATGCGGCCACAGACTATGACGGACAGGTCCCGCGTGTCAAAAATCCCTGCCGCCTGCAGACAAAAGTGCGCCTTGAAGAAGGAGTCGGCAAGGATTACAAACATTCATGGCACGCAAACGCAAATCCCCTCCGCGCGCGGGTTGGCTCGTTGGACTCATCACGTGCGGTGTTCTTTTGTTTGCAGGTTTTCACCTGTTGAGCTCCAAGGAGGACAACTCCACCCGAACGACACCCCCGCTGGATGTCCAGTCCTACCTCACGAGCGCCAACAGCCTTCGGGGAAACATCTACAAACTCGAAGGAACCGTCTCCGAATCCCTCGCGTGGTCGCCGGACTCCGGTCGCCTGATCGCTGTAGAGACCGATGAAAACATCATCCCAGTCCTCGTCACGCCGGAGTTTCAATCGATGAACATTCAGAAGGAACAGAAGTTGGTTTTCATTCTGGAGGTGGATGAAAAGGGAATACTGCGCACACGAAAGGTCACGAAATCATGAAATCCCTCCTCACAACCTGCGTTGCCATTTCATCAATCACCCTAACAGCATCAGCGCAGGACAGGGCCCTTGGTGACTCGAAGGCCGCCACCGGCGGTGCCCGACCTCCCCAGATGAACGAGGGCTTCATCGGGCGGGATGTCCCGGCCTTCGACCCCGGCAGCGAGGTGATGAGCTACGACGGGAAGCTTTGGAACATTAACAACAACCGCTTGTTCCGTGCCCGCTTTGAGAAATACCTTAACGCGCCTGCAGCCACAGACAGGGCCGATGTGGCCTATCGCGATACAATTGATCGCATTTTGGACCTTCTTGCGCCGGGCAACGCCACCAAGCAAAACATCAACTTGGCTTTTTTGCTCCTCAAGAAGGCATCCGAATACAAGGACGATGCCAACCTGTGCCGAACGATGTCAGATGCGATTTATGCGGCTCAAACAAGTCTCGCCACCATTGAAAAGCTGAAACGGGAAAATGCGACTCTCGAGAAGCAGCGCTCCTCCGCCGAGTGGAACAGGGAAATGGCGGCAAAAAATTCGAACCTTGGGATTTCGACCAGTTCTAAAGACACGGATGTGGCGAAGGAGAATCAAAAAATCGAACGGGACGCCAGATTGGCCACAGCCAGTCGCGAACTTTCCGATGTGGCCCAGACGATCGAGAACAACAAACTCCGCATCGCAGCCATCGAGATCAACACGAAGGGGCATCTCCAAGCACTCATCATGCAGTATTTTGCCACGCGCCGCTTCGAGCATGTCATCATCGCGAACCGTTTTTACCGCGCGATCTACACGGATGGAGACAACTCGATCGCCATCTACAAAAAAATGGTCGACTCCTTGCCGACCAACAAGGACGCAGGCCAGGCGAAGATCACAGGTGAATTGAATCCTCAAATCGCGGCCACCGCAGGTGTCATGGACCATGATGCCGCCGTCGGAGCCGGCGCGGGAGGAAACGGGACGAATGTGAACATCTACAACGGAACGCCGACTGCAAGGTCTGGAAGCTCGTTCTCGGCCAAGGGTGCCAAACTCGGAATCGAGAATTTCGGCATCGAAAGCCTCACCGGAGGCGCAGCCAGCGCCGCGCAGACGATCAGCAAGCTCGTCAGCTCGCTGAGCCAGATCGACAGCCTCGCCAATGAAGCGATCCGCGACATCAACGAAGGCGTGGAAGCCTACAAGTTCCTCCTCGAGCAAGGCGAACTGCAGAGTGCCACAGAGCGACTCGCGGAAACATTCGCCCTCGGCGAATACATTCCCAGCGTCCGGTTGCTGCCGAGGGAGGCAAAACGACGAGCGCTGGAATACTCCCAAAAAACCAATGAGCTACTGGCCGCCTTGGAAGTGAACGACCTCACGCGCGCCGAAAAGTTGGTGAAGGAAATCGAGGGCACGGCCAAGGATTTCGATACCAGCAAACCACTGGCCAAAATTGAAACCGCAAAAACCATCAGCGCGATGCATCTGGCCAAGGCCCGGAATGCCGCAGTCTCGGGGGACAAGTCCGCTATGGAGGCCGAGCTTCGCTCTGCGGCTCAAATTTGGCCCCGCAACCCCGCCCTTGCCGAGGTGGGAAACACGATCTTCACGCAGTCGGATGTGCAACAGCAGGCGATGAATGATTTCGACCGCTTGCTGAGCCAGAAAAACCACCGCCAGATTTACAACGACAAATTGCGCTTCATTGCCGCAGCCGCCATGTATCCCGAGAAACAAAAAGAGCTAAGCGATGTCCTCCAGCGCATGGCCGCTGTCGAAGGAGCCATTTTGAAGGCGCAAGAAATCGCGGGACGCGGCGACCCGGCGGGAGCTTGGGAGAGTGTGCAGGCGGCGCAAAAAGAATTTCCCGACGACAGCGAATTGAACCAACTCCGGGCGACCCTAACCACTCAGGCGGCGGACTTTGTTCAGACACTCGCCACGGCTGAGGCATTGGAGAATCAAGACCAGCCCGGCGCATCCCTGGCTTGGTATTTGCAGGCACGGAAAATATATCCCGCCAGCACCTTCGCCCGCGCGGGCATAGAGCGCCTCAGCGCGAAGGTCCTGCCTGATGCCAAGTAGGTCTCAGTTCTCATGAAGCAAAAAATCCTGCTCGTTGACGGACACAGCATGATTTTCGACTGGCCGGACCTCACCGCCATGCATGCCCGCAACACCGCTGCTGCCCGGGAGGAACTGGTTAAAAGACTCACCGGACTGCAGGACAACACCGAGTGGACGGTTGCCGTGGTTTTCGATGGCAAGGGCGTGAAGGCCTCGAGCGATGGCACACCGAATGGGATTGCCGTTTTTTATTCCAAGTCGGGCCAGACGGCGGACTCCATCATCGAGCGCCTTGCGGCCAAGTATGCGAAGGACCATGAGGTCACAGTGGCCACAAACGACCGCTTGGAACGCACAACGGCCGAGTCTTTCGGATCGAACACCATCTCGGGCATGCAACTGCGCGCTGAAATGGAATCCGCCCTCGACTCGCTGAGAGACACGATCCGCCGCCTCCGCCGCTGATGCCTCGAAAAGAAGTTTTTTCCTTTTTGCAAAGGCCTGTCTAACCTCCCGCACCTATGCTCAAAACAGGAATCGTCGGGCTCCCGAATGTGGGAAAATCAACTCTCTTCAACGCCGTCACCCGCACCCGCAAGGCCCAGGCTGCCAATTTCCCCTTCTGCACGATCGAGCCGAATGTTGGCATCGTGAATGTGCCTGACGACCGCCTGCAGAAGCTGGCCGAACTTTCGAAATCCGAAAAAATCCTCCCGGCCGCCATCGAGTTTGTGGATATCGCAGGACTCGTCGCCGGAGCCAGCGAGGGCGAGGGGCTGGGCAACCAGTTTCTGAGCCACATCCGGGAGGTCGATGCGATCATTCAAGTCGTTCGCTGCTTTGAAAGCGAAGACATCCACCATGTCTCAGGCACAGTGGATCCGGTGCGCGACATCGAGGTTATCAATACCGAGCTTATCCTCGCCGATCTCGGAGCGGTGAAAAAACGCGCGGAGCGAAACCAAAAGGGCGCCCGCAGTGGAGACAAAACAGCCAAGGCCGAACTCGCACTGGCGGAGAAACTCATTCCCCACCTGGATTCGGGCAAACCCGCGCTCACGGCGGACCTCTGCGCTGATGAAAAAGAACTCCTGCGCGGATTTTTCCTCCTCACATCGAAGCCGACCCTTTTCGCCTGCAATGTCGGAGAAAACGACCTTTCCCATCTGGATGGAGACTCTGCGGCGGCGAAACATGTGAAATCTGTGCGCGAATATGCCGCCGAGCATCTGGGTTGCGAAGCCGTCGTCATCAGCGCCCAAATCGAAAGCGAACTCGCCGAACTTCCGCCGGAGGAGGCGGCCGAGTTTCTCGCGGGACTGGGCGTCAAGGACAGTGGTGTGAGCCAACTCATCCGCGCCGCCTACCACCTCCTCGGCCTCCGCACCTATCTGACCACCGGCCCGAAGGAAAGCCGGGCATGGACGATCAACGCGGGCGATAAAGCGCCTGCCGCCGCAGGCGTCATCCATAGCGACTTTGAGCGTGGATTCATCGCGGCACAGATCGTTTCCTTTGAGGATCTCATCACCCTCGGTTCCGAAGCGAAAGCCCGCGAAGCCGGAAAACTCCGCCTCGAAGGTAAGGAGTATGTCGTCCAAGACGGCGATGTCGTGGAATTCCGCTTCAATGTGTAGACTCGGACGCTGAGCCCCAGCCCGCTCAAGCGGCGACCGTGTCTGAACGCTCGATGGGACGGAAACGAAAGCGCTCGTGGTATTTTCCGCCATTGTGCTTGCGGCAGCATTTGATGCAGGCAGCCTTGCGACGGAGAATCTTCACGCGGGCAAGGATCGTGGAGCACTCGGGGCAGGCGTAGAAAAACTTCCGCATGACGCGTCGGCGTTTGAACGGGAGATCATGGCAACGCGCCTCATTGGGAATTCCGAGATCCGCGCAGGCCTGGTGCCACTCCTCGCCATGGGCTTCGATACGGTGACGACCGACGCGGTGCTTCGCCAGAAGATGAGCCAACTCGTGGCGCAATGTGCGCTGGACCTCTGCGGACGAAATCTCCAGGAGCTTCGGATTCAAAACCACCATCCGATCACTCCAGACGGCCAGGCCAGCCGTAGTGCGGAGACCGGGGTTCCAGAAGACGCGAACTTGGAGGTGGCGGCATCCAACCGACTTGAGAAGCTGGTTTGCAAAATCCTCCAGCAACGGATCGTGACGCAGACGGGTTTTCCGCCTTGGAACGGCGAGGTCATCCGGCGAAGAGCGAACGCGCCTCATGACCGAACGGCCGAAATCCATAACGAGTTGTTTGTATTTCACGCGGCCAAGGCAGGTTGAAGTTTTGCCACCCGTCCCACGGCGGCGGCGGCCAGGTCGATGGACTCTTCCGTTGTGGAATGTCCCATGGAAAAGCGCACCGTGGCCAATGCCGTCCGCGAATCCACTCCCATGGCGATGAGAACATGCGACGCCTGAATTGAGCCGACCATGCAAGCGGAACCGCTGGAGACGCAGACGCCTTCCAGATCAAGCCCCATCAAAAGTGATTCCCCATCGGCTCCCGGGAAGCTCACATTCAGAGTATTCGCAAGGGAGCGGGCGGGATCGCCATTTCGAATGGCTTGTGGACAAGCGGAACGAATCCGCTCCCAGAGCCTCTCACGAAGCGGGGCGAGACGCTCCGCATCCTCTGCGGCGCGTGAAATTGAAGTCTCGGCGGCGGCGGCCATTCCTACGATGGCGGCGACATTTTCCGTTCCCGGACGGCGGGAGTTTTCATGCGATCCACCATAGGCCGTGCGCGAAAGCGCGATGCCGGCGCGAAGATAGAGTGCCCCCACACCCTTGGGACCATAGAACTTGTGGGCGGCAATCGAAACCGCCGAGAGACCGGCCAACCCGGTCCCGACAGGGATTTTCCCGAATGTCTGGACGGCATCGGTATGAAAAAACACGCCGCGCTCCGCGCAGACGGCGGCAATTTCCTCAATCGGCTGGATGGCTCCGGTTTCGTTGTTGGCATGCATGATGGAGACAACGGTCGTCTCCTTGCGAATCAGGCGGGCGAGAACCGTGGGATCGACCACTCCGGCGGAATCCACTGGGAGCAAGGTGACCTCGAAACCTTCAAAATGCTGCAAATGCTCGGCAGCGTGGAGGACGGCATGATGCTCCACAGCGGAGATGATGATGTGTTTGCCTCGCACCGCGTGGGCGCGGGCGATGCCGATGAGTCCAAGATTGCAGGATTCCGTGCCGCCGCCGGTGAAAATGATCTCGTGCGCTTTGGCTCCAAGCAAGGCGGCCATGCGGTCGCGCGCATCATCCACCGCCGCCCGGGCACGCCGTCCGGCCGAGTGGATGGACGAGGGATTTCCATACTCCCCGTCAAGAAAAGGCAACATGGCCTCCTTGGCCTCGGGGGCTAAGGGTGTGGTGGCGTTGTGATCTAGATAAACCATTCGATTTCCTCGGATGCGGTGCGTTTGGATTTATCAAGGATACGCAATTGTTTCTCCTCGTAAACCACCAGCGAGTCCGACGGAACGCTCTGCATCAGGAAAACATTGGCGCCAATGGTGCTACGATCACCAATCAAAGTCTCTCCACCAAGAATTGTGGAATTTGGATAGATTGTCACGCGGTCGCCAACCTCGGGATGGCGTTTACCTCCCTTCACGATTTGGCCGGAGTCATCCTTTGCAAAGCTGCGGGCTCCGAGGGTCACTCCATGGTAGAGCTTGACCCGTTTTCCGATGCGGCAGGTTTCGCCAATGACCACGCCGGTGCCATGATCGATAAAAAAATACTCCCCGATCTCCGCGCCGGGATGGATATCGATGCCGGTGCGTGTGTGGGCCCACTCGGTCATCATCCGTGGCAGAAGAGGCACGCTTTCGCGGTAGAGCACATGGGCACAGCGCTGGATGGCGATGGCCTCGAGAAAAGGGTAGGAAAGAATGATCTCCTCGCTGCTCACGGCGGCGGGATCGCCCTCGTAGGCCGCGAGAATATCGGTCCTCAGCAATTCCCTCACCTCGGGAAGACTCCCAAGAAACCGCATCAGAACTTCGTTCGCGAGCGATGCCGGGGCTTCTGGATTTGTAACCAAAAGGCTTTTCCCAATCTGGTCTTCAAACTGCACCGCCAAGGCGCGGAGGCGTTCACCGGTGATCGCAGCCAATTCGTTTTTATGAATCGGTCGCTCGTCATGGAAACCGGGAAACAAAAATTGGAGCAACTGTTCACACAGATTGTCCAACGCGCGTTTGGATGGAAGATTGTGGCGATCCGTATTGTTCAACCCGCCCACTTCTTCGTAAGAGGCAAGAATTCCCTTCGCGATCTCATCCAATCTGCTGTCCATGGTATTGATACTATGCTTGGGGGGACACGGCTTGCGAGCTAATTGGGCAAAGGGGCGAGGAAGGTTTCCTGAGAAAAGAAAAACGCGCCGAACAAGTCGGCGCGTTTTCAAATTGACTGATTGTGAGACGGGCTAGTTCGCAGAAACTGGCACCACATTCACGCGGCGGCCGTTGCGGTCGAATTTGACATGACCGTCCACAAGGGCCCAGATCGTGTAATCACGACCGAGACCGACATTGCTGCCAGGCTCGAACTTTGTGCCACGCTGGCGGA
>JBILWM010000032.1:0-28384 GCA_044369905.1 Terrimicrobiaceae bacterium
GCCTCTTTGCTGCTGATCCCCGCTCTCAATTTGAAAGCAACCCTCGCCCAGACCACGCAAAATCAGCCCTCATCCTCGCTGATTATCTTGAAAAAATCCCCCGTGATTATCGTGACGGGCAACAGCCCTCGTCGTCGCATTCCTGCGCGAAGATGCTCGAGCAAAGGATCGGCAGGGTGATGACGGCTGCGAGGAGGATGGTTCTTAGTTTCATACTTTGGTGTTGTTGGTTTGTGTTTGAAAAATAGAGGCTCAGATGTCGCATCTTCTGCAACAGGGAGGCGGGGTAGCGAAGGATGAAGGATGAAAGCGGCGGCAGCGCTGTTGCGAGTAACTGGTGGCGTGTGCGAGCTTTTTGATGCAGCGCAGTAATTCGCGATCCCGAATCGGTTTTCCGTAGGCATTGGTCTCCATAGCTCAAAACAAAAACTCGCTCTGCCGCGCAAAGCGGCTTGGGAATTGAGTCTGCGGGCGGAAGCAGCGCGTGGCTGCTTGGAAGGCGGATAGGATTTTGGTGATCATTTCGAGGGAGACCCTATCAACCTCGGTCGGACATCCGCTGGGGGTGGAAAAATTTTTTGAAAAAAATTTTGTGATCAAATGGGGGCACTTCAGGACGCGTGAAGGAGTGCAAAAGTTCCACTGATGAGCGATTCACTACCTGGGCCTGCACGGTCGAGACGACCATGCTCCTCTCGAACGCCGCTGCGCGGCTGAAGCTTGGGGCATGCGAGACGATGCCCCTCCCGGATTCACGAGCCGTGCGGCAGCGCGTTATCCTTAGAGGGTCGACCTTTGCCTTGACCTATTCTTCAGCCGCGCCAGTGGCGTTTCTTCTGGATGCAATGGCGGCTCCGCCGCACGAATGGGTCAGCGACGGCGCGCCGCCCCTACCCTGCATGCACGGGCCCTCAATACGACTGCAAGGATCGCGGTGGGCCGAGGATTTCGCGCCAGATGATGGCTTGGCGAAGGGTTGCCGGGGATTTGATGATGGCGACCGGTTGGTGCGTTTTGGTCGGGGTGACTTTGCGCTTGGGAACGAGAACGGGCTGGGCTGGCTCGGGTTCTGGTATTTGTCGCGGCGCCGGGGCTTCGACTTCTTGAAGGGTTACTGGGGCCGGAGGCTCTTCGGGCAGGGGAATTCCGAAGGCCTCGAGGAACTTGCGCATCTCCTGCTGGGGAGCGGGTTCAGGAAGTTCCTGAACGGGGGCGGGCGATGGAGCGGATTCCAAGTAGGGGTTGGGCTCCGCTTCCTGCCTGCGGGCGTGCTCTTGCTCGAATCGGCGCTGCTCACGGCGTTTGCCGGACTGCTCGATGAGCCAGTTGATGAGGCTGATCGCTCCAATAATGAGGAGCAGGACGAGTTGTTCCATGGCGGAATCAGGCCGGCGTGGATGCAGGCGGCGTGGCTATGGAGTCACGCATGGCGGTGTCGGACTGGATATTTTTCAACCGCATATAGTCCATGACCCCAAGGTTTCCATTTCGGAAGGCGGCGGAGATGGCCTCTGGAACTTGAGCCTCGGCCTCGACGACCTTGGCCTGCATTTCCTGAGTGCGGGCTTTCATTTCCTGCTCGGTGGCGACGGCTGCGGCGCGGCGCATTTCCGCTTTGGCCTGCGCGACGACCTTGTCGGCCTCGGCCTGCTCGGCTTGCAGCTTGGCACCGATATTGTCGCCGATGTCGACATCCGCAATGTCCACCGAAAGGATTTCGAAAGCGGTGCCGGTGTCGAGCCCCTTGGCGAGGACGGTCTTCGAGATGCGGTCGGGATTTTCCAAGACATCTTTATAGGAAACGGCGGAACCAATGGAGGTGATGATGCCTTCGCCGACACGGGCGATGATGGTATCCTCTGTGGCGCCGCCGACGAAGCGGTTCAGATTGGAGCGAACGGTCACACGGGCGCGGACTTTGACTCCGATTCCGTCGCGGGCCACGGCGTCGATGGTGACTTTGCCGGTGGCAGGGTTCGGGCAGTCGATGACTTTAGGATTGATGCTGGTGCGGACGGCTTCGAGGACTGTTTTGCTGGTGCCTTTAATGGCGAGGTCGATGGCGCAGGCGCGGTTGAAATCGAGTTGCAGCGCGGCTTTGTCGGCTGCGATGAGCGCGAGAACGACATGGGAGACATTTCCACCCGCGAGGTAGTGGGCTTCCAGCGGGTCGGTGTCGATATTGATGCCCGCTTTGACTGCGGTGATGCGGCTGTCCACCACGAGCCCCATGGGCACTCGGCGCAGGCGCATTCCGATGAGCTTGGCAAAGGATACAGGCGCATCGGCAAGTTTGGCGCGCAACCAGGTGCCAAAGAAATTCAACAAGATGAATCCCATGACAATTGCTGAAAGCAGGACGATTCCGAAAATGAAATAGACGGCGAATTGTGTAATCATAGTGGTTTTGAGGCGCGCACAAAATGGCACAACTTTTCCACTGCGCTACTAAAATATGCGTTGAAAATTCCGTTACTCCGAGAAGGCCTCAACCTGGTCGAGTATGACATCCGCAAAACCTGGATCCGTGCCGATGGCGCCGCTGTAAAAAAGATTCCTGCCACGCAGGTGATACGGGTTGTTTCGAAAAACCTGACTCTGGCTTGCCGCCGGTCCGATATCCTCGGCGATGCCGAGAAGAACAGGTATATCTTGGTAGCTGTGCAGGCCATCCGAGATGAAAAACGGCACAACAACGACATTTGGCTGGGAAGCGAGTTTGTCCCAATCGGAAATGAGGGGCGGCTCTTCCATGTAGGCCGAGAGGACTTCGGCATATTCCCCGGTTTCGGAAATTTTTTGGACCTGGAGCTTGGCCGCCACAGCGGAGTTTTCGTTGAGCCCTGTTCCGTGTCCCACAATGAAGAGGCTCGTCTCCTTCGTCGGCACGCCCGGTGCAACCATGCGGGCCTGTTTCATGAGAAGACCGGTCATGGCCTCGTGATTGCCCGCAGGCTCGCAATAGTGAATGACGCGTCCCCCGACGCTTGTGGTTTTTCCCGAGAGTTCGAGTTCGCGGGGAATGACGGTTTGGGTGAAATAGCCCTCACTGATGAAATTCGGCACGACGAAAACCTCGTCGCTGTCCACCATGCGCAGGACTTCGCGAAAAGTGGGTTCCTCTTTCCAGAAGCACACAGCCACTTCGGCAAAGATGCCGCGTTCCCGTATGGTGCGGGCGTGAACAAGTGAGGGTGCGCTCGAGTCGGGATTCACTGTGGACCCGTGACCAACGATGATGAGGGCGCTATTGGAGAGGTTTTTTTTCATTCGAGGAGTTCGGCACAGACCTTGGCGGCATCGAAGTGTTTCTCCGCATAGGCGCGAGCGGCTTCGGAGTGCTGTGAGTAATTGGCAGAAATCTTATCAAGGGCGCTGGCGGCCTCCTGCGGTGTGTTGAAGGCAATCGCCCCTTCGCCTGATGGCAGGTAATCGCTCCAACCCGTGTCCTGAACGACCACCGGCTTTCCAGCGGCCAGGTAACAGGCGCTACGGCAGCTGAACCAACCACTCCGCGAGCGCACATAGCCATTCTTGGCGATGCTCCACTCACCTTTCGAGGAGGACAAAAAATTGCGGTAGGTGGTGTAGTCGGGCAGATGGGTGTCCGGCTCGATAATGTGCCAACCTTTGGACTCGAGCATTTCGGTCGGGCGTTTGCTGCCGACCCCCTGCCCCATCGCGAGGACGAATTTTTCCTTGGTCATGCCGGGCAGGTCGAGGAAGCGCTCGAACTCGATGTCCTTCTGCCCATATTTTTGACCATTGTAATCCTTCGGCGCATAGCTGGCCCAGTTCATGACCGTAGTCCACGCTCCGCTGGCAATGTGGTTTTTTGAGTCATCTGCGTTGGATTCCTTCCAATACTCGAGCGCGATCGGCTGAACGGTGGGACGCCAGTGGAAGCCCGCAGTCGGCACCTCGCAGCCCGGCTTGCCAATGTTCAAACCAAAAGAATAGTGCCGCTCGTGCGAGGCGACGCGCTTGGCGTATTCGGAAGCGGGATCCGCCGCCAACCCGATCTGGGTGAACATGGGATCGCCATCCAAGAAGAGTTTGAGAGGGATGCGCGAGGTTTCATCGCGCAACCAGCAGGCGCCGGAGACATTGGCGAGCACATCTGCCGAAGCGATAATTTTTTCGGCTTCGGCGGCATTTGCAACGCCGTGATATTTTTCATCAGCGACATTGCGGTAAATCCAACGATCCCCCATGCCGAATTGTTCCATGACGCGGGCGAGGTAGGCGGTGTTGTGCGAACAATCCGCGCTGGGCTCCATCTTCACCGGATCGTAGGCCCAAGCGCCCGTGTCCTCAAGATACCACACATCATGCCCCAGAGCGCGAAAGCCCAGCGCATACTGAATGTAATCCCATGTGACCCCTCCGAACGCGTATTGCCCGATCAACCCGGTGACGATAATCCTCATTGCCAAGCAAGCTAACGCGCCGAATCCCCGCCGACAAGATTCGCGATGCGGCACAATGGGAGTGTTGCGCTTCGGGCCGGCTTGTTTTTATATGAAAGGGCATGAGCCGTTTCTCCATAGCCCTCCTGAGCGCGATGATGCTGTTTTTCGCTGGATGCAAAAAAACATCCACGCCTGAGCCTGCTTCGGTCCCCGAGCCCACTCCCGCCCCAACGCCCACGCCGCTGCCGGTGATCAATGTCGGCGTTTTCCTCCCGCTGAAGGGACTTGGACAGGGCAGCGCGAACGAGGTTTTGAACGGCCTCACCATGGGTGCCGAGGAGGTCAACGCCGGAGGAGGCGTTATCGGCCACATGCTGCGCCTCGTGGTGCGCGACACACGGGCGGAGCCCGAGCGCGCTGAAAAAGCTGTTCGCGATCTCGTGCGGGAGGACAAGGCCGTGGCATTGATCGGCGGTCTTTCCGCAGGCAGCGCCGAGGCGGCAATGGCGGCGGATGAAATACAGATACCGCTCATAGCTCTCGGCTCTACCATGCCGGGCATTCCTTCGCAGGAGCCGTTTATTTTTCGACTCTGCCAGACGGATTTCCACTCAGGGCGCGTGATGGCGAAATTCGCCGCAACACTCGGCGCCAAGCGAGCCCTTGTATTGTATGATCCCGCCGACGAATTCTCCAAAACCTTGGCGCTCGCCTTCGGAAAACAATTCAAAAGAAAGCCCGACGCCCGCATCGCCGGCGAGTCTTTTGCCACAGGCACGGTGGATTTCACAAAGCACCTCCAGACGATAAAAAAGAAGAATCCGGATGTTGTTTACCTTCCCCTGCCCGCCGATCAAGCGGCTCCCATTCTGCGCAAAGCCCGCGAACTCGGGCTCACCATGCCATTCCTCGGAACGGCGAATTGGGATTCCCTCGAATTTCCTCTGATGGTCGGCGAATCGGGGAACAACACTTATTTCCCAGGACGATTCAATCCAGATGGCCCCTCGGATGCCGTGCAGCTTTTCCTTGAAGTCTATGAACGCAAAAATGGCAACTTCCCCTCGGCGTCGGCCGCCATGGGCTACGATGCCTTGGTCGTGCTGGCGGACTCCATTCGCAGGGCGAACACCACGGAACCCGCGAAACTCCGCGAGGCCCTTGCCTCCACCATGAATTTTCCTGGCCTCACAGGAGAAATCACCACCGATCCCGAACCCGCCCGCGTGGAGGCCGTGCCGCTCCTGAAGCTGGATGCAGGAAAGATCAGCTTCCTCGAAATGATCGAGACGAACTAACCCCAGGCCTCAAGGCGCGGGCTGAATCAACTCGATCTCGTATCCCTCCGGCGCGTCCACAAAAGCAATCACCGTGCCACTGGAGGTGGTCATGGGCCCATCGCTCAGGGGATATCCCAACGCAGCGGCGTGCTTGGCAAAGGCCTCCATATCGGCCACCCCAAATGCCAGATGCGTCAAATCCGGTCCCACCACCACAGGACCGCTGCCATCATATTTGCAGATTTCCACCATGGCATCGCTGCCCGGCACCTTCAAAAAAACCAACTCAGAGCCTCGCGGACTCTTTTTGCGACTCACCTCTTCAAGTCCGAGAACATCGCGGTAAAAGTTGATTGTCTTATCGAGATCGCTGACGCGGTAGCGGGTGTGGAGAAACTTTGTGACCATTTTGTTAGATGTAAGAAGCGCTCAATATGTGGCCAAATCTGAAAGTCCGGCAATCATTCCCTTCGGCTTTTTTCTTGCGACACCATCATCACATGCGTATTTAAGAAGTTGTTGCGCCTGCGAACACTTGTTTGAGGTTGCTTCACGGAAGGGTGGCTGAGTCCGGTTTAAGGCACTCGACTCGAAATCGAACGTAGGGAAACCTACCGCGGGTTCGAATCCCGCCCCTTCCGCCATAAATCCGCGCAGCGGATTCAAAACCATGGGCGCGGGATGAGAACGCAGTTCGAGCGCCGCGAAGCGGCACAGACTGCGCGAAGCGCAGCCCGTAGGGCGAAGGCCAAAGGCCGAAGTCAATCCCGCCCCTTCCGCCATAAATTCGCGCAGCGAATTCAAAATCGTGGGCGCGGGATGAGAACGAAGTTCGAGCGCCGCGCAGCGGCACAGACTGCGCGAAGCGCAGCCCAGAGGGCGAAGTCAATCACGCCCCTTTCGCCATCCTCCTTTTTTCGCGTCGCCAATTTTCCCTGTCGCTGGGATTGCGAAAGCGGGTTCTTTCGAGCACACTCCGCGCCCGTATGAAAAAAATCGTCGTTGCTTACTCCGGAGGTTTGGACACCTCGGTCATTCTGAACTGGCTCAAAGACACCTACGGAGCCGAAATCATCGCCTTTTGCGCGGATGTGGGACAGGCCGAAGAACTCGATGGACTCGAGGAGAAGGCCCTCAAAACCGGAGCCGCGAAGTGCTATGTGGACGACCTTCAGGAGGAGTTTGCTCGCGATTTCATTTTTCCCATGCTGCAAGCTGGCGCCATCTACGAGGGACAATATTTTCTGGGCACCAGTATCGCCCGTCCGCTCATCGCGAAGCGCATGGTCGAGATCGCCCGCGCCGAAGGGGCCATGGCAGTGGCTCACGGAGCGACTGGCAAAGGAAATGACCAGGTTCGTTTTGAACTCACTGCTGCAGCTCTCGCACCCGAGATCGAGGTCATCGCCCCTTGGCGCGACGCCCGCTTCCGCGAGAAATTCCCCGGCCGTTCGGAAATGATCGCCTACGCCGAGGCCCATGGCGTTCCTGTCGCAGCCAGTGCGAAGAAGCCGTATTCGATGGATCGAAATCTTCTGCACATCAGCTACGAGGCAGGAATTCTGGAGGACCCTTGGTATGATGCGGGCGACTTGAAAAACCGTGACTACTTCACGACGCTTTCGGTGCTTCCGGAGGATGCTCCTGACCAATCGGAGTATGTTGAACTCGAGTTCGAACGCGGCAACTGCGTCGCAGTGAATGGTGAGAAGCTGAATCCGCTCGGTGTGATGAACAAACTCAACAAACTCGGCGGCAAGCACGGCGTTGGACGCGTTGACATGGTCGAGAACCGCTTCGTCGGCATGAAGAGCCGTGGCGTTTATGAAACACCAGGTGGAGCGATCCTGCACTTTGCGCACCGCCAGATGGAGTCGCTCACGATGGATCGCGAAGTCATGCACCTGCGCGACTCGCTGATCCCGAAATACTCCACACTCGTTTACAATGGCTTCTGGTTCGCGCCCGAGCGCGAGGCCATTCAGGCGCTCGTGACGGAGTCGCAAAAAAATGTGAGCGGCACAGTGCGGGTGAAACTTTACAAAGGCGGCATCCACGCCGCAGGAGTGAAGAGCCCGCTCAGCCTCTACAACCCGCACATTGCCACGATGGAGGCTGATCCCACCAAGGCCTACAACCAAGATGACGCCACAGGCTTCATTCGCCTCAACGGCCTCCGACTCAAAGTCGCCGCAGGAGTGCACGGAGCTTGAACGAAGACCGAATCACACTTGCACCAATAGCACCACATCCCTTTAATCAATAATCTATGTCATCAACGGAATCCGGTTACTCACGCAAGAACCCCTTTCCGGCCAAGCTGTCTGTAAATCGCAAACTGACGGGCGAAGGGTCGAACAAGGATACACGCCATTTTGAAATCTCGCTCGAAGGCTCGGGACTCGCCTATGAAGTCGGCGACTCGCTGGGAGTCTTTGCATCGAACAATCCCACTCTCGTGGAACTCGTCCTCAAGGAACTGGGATTTTCGGGCGAAGAGCAGGTTACCACGGCAGACGGCGCTCCCGCCTCCATGCGAGAGGCACTCACGAAGAGCTACATCCTCACGGAGCCTTCCAAGCAGCTTCTTTTAGCAGTCGCCGAAAAGGACAGCTCGGGAGCTTTTCTCGCCAACCTCTTCCTCCCCGAGGAAAAAGCTGCGTTGGAAAACTTCCTATGGGGTCGTGATGTTCTGGATGTGCTCCAAGAGTTCACCGCCGCCCGCTTCACTCCCGAGGAATTCGTCAAAGTCCTTCGCAAACTCCAACCACGCCTTTACTCCATCGCCTCCTCTCAGCGTGCCGTTGGCGAATCCGTTCATCTCACAGTCGCTGTCGTCCGCTACAAAGTAGAGCACAGCCAGCGCGACCGCGAGGGCGTTTGCTCCAGCTACCTCGCGGAGCGCGTTGACTCAGGCTCTGTCCCTGTCTTCGTGCATACGGCGAAACATTTCCGCGTGCCTGAAAACCCCGACGCTCCCGTGATCATGGTCGGTCCAGGCACCGGCATCGCTCCCTTCCGCGCCTTTCTTCAAGAGCGCAAGGCCACAGGAGCCAAGGGACCGAACTGGGTTTTCTTCGGCGATCAAAAGGCTTCCACAGATTACCTCTACCAAGACGAGTTCGAAGCCGCCCACGCTTCGGGCGTTTTGACGAAGCTCACCACAGCCTTCTCACGCGACCAGGCCGAAAAATTCTATGTTCAGCACCGCATGCTCGAGCATGGCGCGGAACTCTACGACTGGCTCCAAAAGGGCGGTTATTTCTATGTCTGCGGCGATGCGAAGAACATGGCCAAAGATGTCGATGCCGCACTCCACACCATCGCCGAGCGCCATGGCAACATGACGGCCGAGCAGGCGAAGGAATATGTGGACGCTCTCAAAAAAGAGAAGCGCTACAGAAAGGATGTTTATTAATCCATCCCGCGCCAAGCGGTGGACGCTGCCGATCATCCTCGGCGGCGTCGCAGTGATGGTTCTAAAAATCGTCCTACTCATGCGTTTTCGCACGCCCTCTTCGAAATCAGACTCTCCATCTCAAAAATGAACGACACCCCGCAGCATGTGCACTTTCTGGGCATCTGCGGCACAGCGATGGGATCCGTCGCGGCCGCGATGAAAGACAAGGGCTTCAAAGTCACCGGCCAGGACGACAATGTCTATCCGCCGATGTCCACTTTTCTGGAATCCAAGGGCGTCGCCATCACAAAAGGCTTCCAACCGGATGACATCCCATCTGCGGATTTGATCGTGATCGGGAACGCCATGTCGCGCGGCAATGCCGCTGTGGAGGCCGTTCTGAACCGCAAGTTGCTCTACCTCTCGATGCCCGAGACGCTGCGGCATTTCGTTCTCCGCGGGCGGCACAATCTGGTTGTGACCGGCACGCATGGCAAAACGACGACCACCTCGATCCTGGCGTGGATTTTTGAATCCGCTGGACTCGAACCCGGCTACCTCATTGGTGGCATCCCGTCGAATCTCGCTCAGGGAGCCTGTCTGCGGGACTCGAAGTATTTCATCATCGAAGGCGACGAATACGACACAGCCTTCTTCGACAAGCGTTCGAAATTCGTCCACTACCTGCCTGAACTCGTCATCGTGAACAACATCGAGTTCGACCATGCAGACATCTACCGCGACCTCGACGAGATCAAGACCAGTTTCCGCCGAATGCTGAACATTGTGCCATCCGAGGGCATGGTTCTGCTCAACGGTGACGATCCAAACTGCCTCGATGCCGCCCAAAAATGTCCGGCACCGGTTGTGGAGGTGGGCTTCTCGGAAAATTGCGCGAACCAAATCCGCAAAGTCGTCCACAAACCAGAAGGCTCCAGCTTCGAGCTTTTCGGAGAGAGCTTTTTCATCTCCCTCTCCGGGGATTTCAATATCCGCAATGCGGCGATGGCCGCCTCGGCCGCGCACTACTACGGCATTTCCGCCGACAAGATTCGCGCGGCCTTGGCCTCATTCCAAGGCATACGCCGCCGTCAGGAAGTGCGGGGCACAGTGAATGGCATCACCATTATCGATGATTTCGGGCACCACCCCACCGCGATCCGCGAAACGCTGGCTGGACTGCGCAAAAAATTCGGCAACGCCCGCCTCTGGGCGCTCTTCGAGCCCCGCTCGAACACCACGCGCCGCGCGGTCTTCCAAGATGATCTGCCAAAAGCTTTTGCCGATGCGGATGGGGTCTTTATTTCACAAATTGCGCGTCTAGACCAACTGCCCGAAAACGAACGCCTGAACCCCGAGCGCGTCGTTTCAGACATCGCCGCTTCGGGCAAACACGCCTTCTACGAACCCACCGCCGACTCGATCATCGAGCGCCTGAAGCCCTTGGCTCAATCCGGCGACATCATTGTGGTCTTCAGCAATGGCGGATTCGACGGCATCCACCAAAAGCTCCTCGAGCGCCTCTGATCCGACTGCGGAGCCTCCCGCTCCAGCGAATCAAAAGTAAAAAGGAATTCCCTGCTCCTTGAAGGCAGCCTTTTGATCCTTGAGGTATTTGTCCCCAAGCGCGTCAAATCCCCCTTCGGCGCGGAAAGACTTGAGGAAGGCATTGATTTGATCGCGCAACTGAGTGTCGTCGTGTCGCAGGGCAACCGCCCAATTTTCCTTCTGAAGCGGCTGGAGCACAGCGCGGGTTTTCGAGGAATGCTCCTGGGCATTTTTCCAAATGCTCATCTGATCGTAAAGAAAGGCGTCCGCACGGCCTTGGATCACCTCCAGAACGGCGGCGGATTCCTTCTCCAGCGAGAGGATCGTGGCATTTTTGATATTGGCCCGCGCCCAGACCTCGCCCGTCGTGCCTTGGCGAACGGCGAGCGTTTTTCCTGCTTGGTCGAGATCCTGCTGGGATTGGATCGGGCTGTCACGCGCCACAAGAAGCGCAAGGCCGGTCGACAGGTAGGGATCCGAAAAAGCGATGGAGGCGCGGCGCTCGGGCGTATCCGTCATCGACGAGATGATGCAATCGATCTTGTCGGTCTTGAGAGATGGTATCAACCCGGTGAAGGGAATGTTTTCAATACGCACCGGCTTGCCGAGAAACTTTCCGAGAGCCTCGGCAATGTCCACGCTCACGCCCTCAGGTTTTCCAGCCGGGCCAATCGTTTCAAAGGGTGGATACGAGAGATCCATACCCACGACGAGGGTGTTTTTGTCGCGACTCCCGCAGGAGGAAAACAAAAAGACAGCCATCGCGAGCAGCGCGGAGGCAAAGGCTCCCCGCGCTGTCAGGATGCGTCTCACGGCTTGGTCGATCCTTCGATTTTTTGTCCCACGGTCGAAATGCCTTCGCCAACTTTGTAGACCGCATTATCGACAGCAGCACCAGCGCGCTGAGCGGGGCCGCCAGGACCGGAGCAGCCAAGAACAAAAAACGAGGAGACGACAAGGAGAAGAGCGAGTGGTTTCATAAGACTCCCTTAAACATGGCCGGGCCGACCAATTCAAGATTTATGGTGATCCAACTTGTGCGCGCTTGGCAAAAACCTCCCACTTGGTAGCCTTCTCGGGATGAAGAACCGCGCACTTTCGGAAGCCACATGGATTCTCGGGATACTGGCTGCTGGATGGCTTATTTCGCTGGCCTTGCTCCCAGTTCTGTCGATCCTTTTTGCGGCGTTACTCCTCTTTACGCTCTACTTTTTCCGCGATCCGGAGCGGGTGCCTGCGGGGGATGAAAACACGGCCGTGTCGGCGGCGGATGGCGTTGTCACGACGATTGACGAGGTGGAAGAGGGCGAATTTCTGAAAACCAAGGTCCGCCGGATCGGTATTTTTCTTTCGGTTTTCGATGTGCATGTGAACCGCACTCCCATCGCCGGAGAAATCACGCACTCGGAACCCAAGCCAGGCGGCTTCCTCGATGCCCGAGACCCTCAATCCTCGATCCTCAATCAAAGCCGCTCCTGGGTCATTTCCGGCCCTGCAGGCAATGTCATGGTCAAGCAGATCACTGGAGCCATCGCCCGCCGCATCTGCCCCTGGGCGGTTGTGGGGGACAAACTCAAACGCGGTGAACGCTTCGGCATGATCCGCTTCGGCTCGCGAACCGAAATTTTCCTTCCGATGAGCGCCGAGGTGCTGGTGAAACTCGGAGACCGGGTGCGAGGCGGGGAAACGCCTGTCGCAAAACTGAATCCGCACTGCTAAACCGGACCCATGCGATTCCCCAACGAGCCTAAAATCTACCTCCTGCCGAACCTCATGACGGCGGGAAACCTCTTTTGCGGATTCGCGGCGACATTGCGAATCATCGAGGCGGCCACCCTTGTTTCCAACGGCCACCCTGCGGGAACTCTCTACCACGAAGCGATCGCTTTCATTCTGGGCGCTTGTGTTTTCGACCTGCTCGATGGACGCCTTGCCCGACTCGGTGGACATGAAAGCCCATTCGGGCGCGAATTTGACTCCCTCGCCGACACCATTTCCTTCGGCATCGCGCCGGCGCTTCTTGTTTATCAAATCGTTCTCCGAGATTTTCAGCGAACCGGCTGGCTCATTGCCTTCTTCTTCCTACTCTGCGGCACGCTCCGTCTGGCGCGCTTCAACTGTGTCGCCGCTGCCAATGCGGACAAACCGGACAAGGATTTTTACGGCTTCCCCATACCCGCCGCCGCCGGGCTCATTGCTTCCCTAACGCTCCTCATGCTCTGGCTGCAGGCTGACGACCGCACCATCGGGCCATGGAAAAACGCGCTGCCGCCACTTTTGATTTTTCTCTCCTTCATGATGTTCAGCCATGTGAAGTATCCGAGTTTCAAAAGCGTGAACTGGCGCACACAGCGTTCGATCCCTGCGTTTTTGGGGCTCATTTTCCTGCTCGCATTCACGGCGATGAATTACCAGTGGATGCCAGCCGTCCTCTTCGTGAGCTTCCTCATTTACGGCTTCGTGCGGCCCTTTATTTCAAAGGCCATCCGCAAGGAAATCGAGGACGACGAACCCGAGACGCCTGTTGCCTGAAAACGCTCTCCGTTTAAGGCAGGCTCCCGCGCTTCGTCTCGCGCAGGTAGGCTTCGATTGCAGACCAAGCGCCCGCGGCATCCCCCGACTGCAGTGCCAGAATGCAACGCAAACGCAGGCCCTCCGGTTGATTCGCTTGCGCCGACTCGGCGACTTCCCGCCGGGCGGTTACAGAATTTCCCTTCGCCACGAAAAAGGACACGCGCAGTGCGAGTTCGCGCGGAGGGTTCTCAGACTTCATCAATTCAGGGGGCAACTCCGGCAGGGAAAGATCAATTTTGTAGCGATCCCCGGCGGCGGCGATGACGGCGGCGAATTCTTTCCGTGAAACCATCTGCCGCACTCGAATCGGCCAAGCGGACTCCTCCCAATCGGGATTGGCACGCAGGAATTCCTCCAATTCGACTTTTCCGCCCCGATTAAACCAGGAGAGCAAAAATTCCCGCCGCTGCTCCGTAGTGAGCTTTTTCAAAAAAGCAGCATCCTTTGCGACATCCTCCATCCGCGCATTCGGTGAACTCGCCGTCCATGCGATCTGCAGGTCCGGCGATAGGGTCGCATATTGGCCCACGGATTCAAAAAGACTCGCATGCGGTCGCGCTTGGGAAAGCAGGCTGCGATAGTATTCCACAATATTCGCATATCCCCCGCCCTCTTGGATCCGGAGATGCTTTTGCAAGGCCTCACCCCAGAGCGGGGCCGTCCGGGCGATATCGGCTTGCATCCACAGCCTTCCTTGGTCGTAAGGGATTTTGGCGCTAACAGGATTCAACGCCCTCTCCGCCGCAAACGCCGCATCCGCCACCCTCGGGTCGCCCTGGCTGATGATCTCGCTATAGCCAAGCTCCCTGTAAAGCCCGCGCTCCATGGGGCTGAGTCCAAGCTCGGCATGTCCAAGGGCGACCGCCTCCTTGGCGCGCCCCTCCGCGTTGAGCTTGCGGATTTGCTCGACCACGATTTTGCCACGGTAGGGAGGAAAAGGATGTTCAGAAAACCATTGGGAGCGGACGAGAATCACTCCGCCGGCCAGCAGAACCGCACCGCATACGCCGAAGGCAGTGCGTTGAAGAATCCAGGAGAGGCTCTTCTCAGTTTGTGTCGGCGCCGGATTTCCAAACGCCAAGCCCGCCAGCACGAGCACCCACCATCCGAGTTCGATGCGGTGGATCGGGACATCGACAAAACCATGCAACATCGCCGCCAAGGCTGCGGCGACGACACCCCAACGCAGCGGCCAGGAACCCGTATCCCGCAAACGAAAAATATCCCGGATCAGCAAAGCTAAGAGTGCCAACGCCAGAAGAAGCGCCGGAATTCCCGCCTCGGCAGCCAGCATGAGCCAATCGCTCTCTGGATGAATCGGCATCGCCTCGTCGATGCTTGCCTGCATGTAAAAAGGAAAAACATACCCGAATGTCCCAAGCCCCGTCCCTGTGAGCGGGTAGTCCCGAATGATGTGCAAGGTATCGAGAAAAATTTTTGACCGCAGATCGCCCGCGAAGAACTTCGGTTGGGAAGCCTCCTCCATGCCCAGGAAGTCCAGGATACGATTGCGAGCCTCACCCTCGGATATCAGAAAAATCCAGACCAGCGTGCCGGCAATAACGAGCGAAGATACCAACAGCGGCAGCGAGCGGTGCGCGCGGCCAAGTAGGACAAGCCACAGCACCACGCCAACAACCAGAAAAACAACCCCGCCGCGCGAGATGGAGTAAAACAACAGCGAGTAAACGCACAACCCGAGCGACCCAACCGCCAGCAGGAAAACAAAGGGCCGCCGCATCGACCACGCCTCGCGGATGATTCCCAGTGCAAGCACACTGCCCGTCACAAGCAGGGCAGCCGTATGATTTCGATTGGGAAAAAAGCCAAACTCCGGTGGCGACCATCCGCGCTTGTCGAAAAAGGGATACTCCCACCCGGTCGTCTTCGCGTAAATGGCCAGCGCCGCATAGCCCGCGCACGTCAGCAATCCCAAGAGCGCCACATACAACTTCACACCCGACCGCACAGGATGCCCCAGCGAAAACAACCCCGTCACCAGAGCGCCAGCCAGTAGGACCAGCCAGTAAATCGTCTCACGCGGCGCCAAAGTGATCCATGGCAGCGATGGAAAAGCCTGGTAGCCGAGCAATGCCTGCCTCCACTCCGGCGTTGGAAACCAAGTCTGGGGCAGCAGGCTCAAGCTCGACGCGGCAAGGATTCCGGCACAGAGAAGCCAATACCGCAGCGGCACAATCCGGTTCGGCGCGAAGACAATCATCGCCAATCCCACACAAACGAAAAAAATCCCCGAGGCACCCTGCCTCGCTCCTCCTGCCAGAAAAACAGCCGCCATCGCGCCGAGCACAAGAATCACCTGCACCAACGCCGATCGAAAGGGAGGATAGTTTTTTTGTCCGCTGGCCATGAAATGCGGCGAAACTGCCAACCGCACGCATACATCACACCCGCAGGGGCATTTGCTCAAGCGGGAAAAAATGTGAATAACTTGGGGAAAACTTACCCGCTTCCCACGGGGTTGTTCACATCCTCTTTGTGAATGAGCGGGAAAAAGGTTATCAAGGCTCCATGACATTGAGTGACATCCAGCGATTGCTTGCGGAATTGGAAACCCACCCCACCCGCAGCCTTGGTCAGAACTTTCTCCACGACCAAAATCTGGCCCGTTCGATCGTCGCGTTGCTCGACATTCAACCCGGCGATCACATCGTCGAAATTGGACCCGGACTTGGTGCGCTCACCGAGTTTCTCATGACTCCCGAAACGCGCCTCACACTCATCGAAAAAGACAGCCGTCTCATCTCCCATCTCAAGTCGAAATTCGAGCATGGAACAAACCGGGTGTTCCACGCCGACGCACTGGAATTCGACCTTCGCGAACTCTGGGGACACGGCCCGGTGAAGATCATCGGCAACCTGCCGTATTATGTCTCCACTCCCCTCATCGCAAAATACGCGTCCGCCATCTCACCCGCATCAGCACTGGTTCTCACGCTGCAGCTCGAACTCGCCCAACGCCTCGGCGCCGCGCATGATACGAGTGACTACGGTGCCATGACACTCTGCACCGGTCGACGCTGGGATATCCGCCTTGAACGCAAACTCCCCGCCTCTGTTTTCTTCCCAAGGCCCAAGGTGGACTCCGCCGTCATCACCCTCCGCCGCAAGCCGAGATCCCGCGTCCGCGCCATCGATGATTCGATTTTTGAAACCCTCGTGAGACGCGGATTTTCCGAGCGCCGCAAGCAACTCCGCAACCTGCTTCCCGAGTTCAAAAACGACTGGGAAAAAATCTCCGCCGCACTCGGCATGCCGCCCACCGTCCGCGCCGAGCAACTCAGCCCCGCGCAGTGGGAGTCCCTCGCCTTCACCGCCGCACCCACCACCGCCCAGCACGGTAATGAGCGGTTCGATGTGGTGGATGATCAAGACCAGGTGCTGCGCTCCGAGTTCCGGGATGTCATTCATGTGAATAACTTGCTGCACCGGGCCGTCCACATGCTCCTTTTCAACGCCTCCGGAGAGCTTTACCTCCAAAAACGCTCCATCTGGAAAGACCGCAACCCCGGTCTCTGGGACTCCTCCGCCGCCGGGCATGTCGATTCCGGCGAAGACTACCTCACCGCCGCCCGCCGCGAACTCCAGGAGGAACTCGGCATCGAAGCGCCCGCCCTGACTCCCCTCACCCGCCTCACACCGAATGAATCCAACGGCTGGGAATTCATCCAAGCCTACCAAGGCCACCACGAAGGCCCCTTCGAACCCGCGCCGATGGAAGTCGAAACCGGCGCCTTCTTCCCCATGGAAAAAATCCGCCACTGGGCCCAGAAAAGCCCAACCGACTTCAGCCCGGTCTTCCTCGAAATCCTAAAAAACCTGCCCCCTCGCTGAATCCAAACGACCAAAATTTTGGACGATCGTCCAAATTTTTGGTCGTTATTTAGAACCAACACAGTTGCGGTTTTTTTCGTTTCAATAAAGCTGGAAAAGCAGACCCAGTCTAATTTGCATGGTTTTCGGACACACAGCCCGAAACTTTTAGCTGCGCCAGCGGATTTGATTTTTTCACCTTGCGCCCAAAGCTGCTGAACCAAAAATTTGGACGATCGTCCAAATTTTTGGTTCGCGAAATGCGGCGGCGGGAATGCGGGGTTTTAGGATCTGGAGGCGAAGCTGAGGGCGTTGCCGAGGCGGGCGCGCCAGGAGATGGGGGTGTGGCCGGCGCCGGGGATGCGTTGGATTTGGAATTCGCGACCTTCGACGAGGCCTTTGGAGCGGAGCTGGGAGGCGAGGAGGGTGTGGTAGCCCTCGTAGCATTCGTCGATCTCTTGGTCGCCGTAGTCGAAGTGCATGCGGAGGTTTTTGGGGAGGGTTGGCGTTTCTTCAAGCAGGCGCAGGGCGGCGCAGTTCGACGGGAGGGATTGCGAGATGTCCTCGAAGGAGGTGGAGAGGCAGGCGAGGCCTCCGAAGATGCCCGGATGGCGCAGTGCCGTGTGGAAGGCATGGAGCGCGCCGAGTCCCACTCCGCCAAGGATGCGGGATGAGGGCGAGGCGATTGTGCGGTAGTGTTGATCCATGTGGGCAACCAGTTCTTGCGCGATGAATCCGGCATAGCCCTCACCTCCAAGCTCGGGGGAGAGTTCGTAATCCCTGAGCGTGATGTCCTCGGGGGAAAAACCCTCGGGATGCCTCACGCCGACGACAATCGACTCCGGCATCATGCCTGGGCGGGAGAGCATGGAAACCCATTCGTCGGCCGCCAGATCAATGCCTGAGGGTTGGCTAAGGGCTGGATCAAAGATGGCGTCGCCGTCATGGAGAATGATGAGCGGGAAGCGGTGACCGGAATCGCGCGAGTAGGCGGGAGGCAGCCAGATGAGGAGTTCGCGGTCCTGGGCCAGCAACCGCGAGCCCATGACCTCGCGCGTGAGCCTGCCGCTGAAGCGATCCTTCCAGTCGGCGACCGTGTGTTGAAGCGTGGCGTCGAGCCACACCTCGTGAGAAGAATTGCAGGGCACATTGCCGTGGGCATCCACTGCCTCGCGTTCCCAGGATCCGCGTGTGATTTTATATTCGAAATGCGAGCCAGTGGGCGCCTCGATTTCGCCTGTGTGGAAGGGTGCCTGCCAAGTCAGGCGCAATGCTCGCGCCGGGTCCCAGCACCCCAACGCCTCACTGCTGCCGGAAATGAAAACGCCCTCGGAGGAACGGTCGACCGGGGGAACAATGCGAAAGCGAATCCTGCTCATGGAGGAAACAATAACCTGCTGTTTGCGCATGGCAAAGGCGTGTTTGAGACGGAGTGGAATTGATCAAAAAACGCATGGACGCAGGGCATGGATTTCGCCGAGAGTGCAGGCATGTCGAGTTCAGCATCCATCGAAGCGGCTGATGTCGCCTTGGCGCCGGAGATGCCCATCGCCAAGGCGGGTGGCATGCGGAGCTACTACCGTGTGGCGGAGGACGCCGGCACTGTCGTTCGCTGCGAGCCGCAGGATGCGCAGATCATTGTCTTCAACAGTCCAACCATCGAAGACGAGGCGGATTTGCTGGAGTTCTACAATATCGATTACCACACGCTGCATTCGTCCCTGGACCCGGATGAGCTTTCGCGTCTGGAATTTGAAACCGACCACGCGGCGATCATTTTCAAACGCCCGAAGAGCTTCTCGGCCGACGACAATTTTTTGCTCAAGCTCACCTCAACCGGTGTCTTCGTCTACGAGGACCGCATCGTGGTGGTCATGCCCGACGATGCACCGCTTTTCGAGGGCCGCGCGCCGCTGCGTATTTTCTCGGTGCAGGATGTGATCCTCCGCCTTCTATACCAGAGCATCAGCCATTTCGAGGGCCACCTGAAAGCCATCAACATGCTCTCGGACTCGCTGGAGCGGCGCATCATCAGCTCGATGGAGACGCGCTATCTGCTCAACATGTTCGCGCTGGAAAAAAGCCTCGTTTACATCCTGAACGCGATCCACTCGAACGCCGCCCTGTTCGACAAGATGAAAGCCTCCAGCCGCCTCGGACTCGACCACGAGCAAACGCGCATCCTTGAGGACATCATCATCGAGAACCAGCAGTGTCTGCGCCGCTCGGAGATTTACTCGGAAGTTATCGCCGGCCTCATGGACGCCCGCGCCTCCATCGTGAGCCATAACCTGAATATCCTCATCAAGCAGTTCACCATCTGGACGATAGCCATCATGCTGGCCAACTTGGTGGTTGGAATTTTTTCAATGAATGTGAAGCTTCCCCTGCCCATGGAAGAAGCCTACTGGCCATTTTATCTAATCAATTTTCTGGCCGTGGCGTCGGGTGTGGCGATTTTCTGGATTTCAAAAATTCGAAAATGGTGATGTCAAAATCCCTCTGTGCCGCACTGGCTCTGCTTCTCCTGCTCGCGCCACAGCTTCCGGCCCAGCAGAAACTGAGGGCCAGAGTGGCTGGGCAGTCCCCATTTGTGAATTTGGATAGCACACCTGGAGGGGCGGCGGTGGACATCTGGGAAAAAATCGCGGCGCAGAATGGATGGGCCTTTGACTACATTCGCTTCGACTCTGTGGAAAAAGGTCTGAGCGCCGTCGCGGACGGATCGATCGATATTCTTGTCGGAAATGCTCCGATCAATAAGGACAACCTCGCCCGCGCGGAGTTTTCCCAGCCTTTCTTCCACTCGGGCCTTCAAATTCTCACCACGGACAACCAGAAAACAATCGAATCCCGACTCTTCAGCGACATCAAAGACTTGGCGAAGCTGGAAATCTTCTGGATCATTCTGGGCGGCATACTCATGCTCACGACGGCAGTTTTTTTCTTTGAAAGAAAACACAATCCGGATTTCCCCAAGGGCCACAAGGAGGGCGTTGCGGAGGCTTTCTACTATGTCATGGCTCTCGCGCTGACGGGAAAATCGGTTTACAAGGGATTCCCAGGTGTTTTGGGGCGAATGGTGCTGCTGCTGTGGGTTTTACTGGGAGTCATCTCGGTCGCCTATGTCACCTCAAGCATCACCAGCGCCATGACGGTGGAGAAATTGTCCAACTCGATTGAAAACCCGCGCGACCTGCAGCGCAAGACTGTGGCTGTGATAGCCGATTCGCCGGCTGAGATTTTTATGAAAAAGGCAGGCATCGATGAAATTCCAACAAAGGATATTCAAGATACGGTGAACGAATTACTTGAAAAGCAGGCGGATGCGGTCGTGGCGGATGCCGCCGTGCTGCAAGCCTATGACTTCAACAATCCGAGACTGCCCGTGCGCGTGGTGGGGCGGGTTTTTCAGGTGGAGAATTACGGCTACGCTATGCCAATCGGCAGTCCGCTGAGAATGCCGCTGAATCGCGAACTGGCCAAGATGCAGGAGTCCCAGGAAATGCATGCCATCCTCGCCGGTTACTTCGGCGAGGCGAATGTGCAATGACTCCAGCCCGGCCGAAGTGGCGGATTAAAGAATTCCGAGCTTCATTTTGCCCGCTTCGCTGATCATGGATTGGTTCCATGCGGGATCCCACACAAGTTCGACATCGGCTTCATCGATGCCTTCGAGGGCGAGGATTTTGCTGCGCGCATCGGCAGCGATCGTCGGGCCCATGCCACATCCCGGTGCTGTGAGAGTCATTTTCACAAGAACGGAGGTGGTTCCATTTTCCT
Source organism: Terrimicrobiaceae bacterium (assembly GCA_044369905.1). GTDB lineage: Bacteria > Verrucomicrobiota > Verrucomicrobiia > Chthoniobacterales > Terrimicrobiaceae > UBA967. The sequence continues at coordinate 20,829 of JBILWM010000032.1, forward strand.
GCGTCCTGACATCACAGTCGTAGATGAGACCGAGATCCACGACATTCACGGGAATCTCGGGATCGAAAACCAATTTCAGCTGGTTCCAAACGGCCTCTTGCTTGCTGCCTTCGACCTTCACCTTTTCGATGCCCTTGGCTGGATCCAGCCCGAGCGCATCGGCGTCCTTGAGATCAATACGGGCCAAACCGCCAGGCGTGGCCACAGTGAATGTGCCGCCGAGGGACTGTGTGATCACCACCGACATGCCGGCTGGCAGAACGATCGGGTGGCCGCTTGGAATTTGCACCGCGTCGCAATCGCGGCCGAGTAGGATTTCGCCATGTGTGTCCATTGCGGATGACTCGTATTTGTCTGAGAGGTCCCTGTCGAGGGGATTTTCCGCTTGATCACGCGGTCCACTCCACCGATGTTCGGGGCCTTGCGGTTTGCTTGGCACAATGCCGGGCGGCCGTGCTGAAGCGCTCGGGTGGCGAAATTGGCAGACGCGCCAGACTTAGGATCTGGTTCCGCAAGGAATGTGGGTTCGAGTCCCACCCCGAGCACTCCCCCCCTTCCGTCGGCGAGTCCGATCAGTTCAGCGTCGGCGGGCGGGTCAAGATTTTCTTTGAAACAAATTAAACTTTTTTTCATGCCCGGAAGGCGAATTTTTCTTGAGGGGGGCGGGGAGGATTTTTATTCTCGGCCTGTTGGCGGAAACAACAACTGCCAGCATGTGTATAACTTGTGAATAACTCAACTCTGTCTTTGGAAACCATTGGTGGCGGCCTAGCGTGCGCAAATCCAAAGGCATGGACGAGCATCACGGACAATTCGGCATTTTTTGTTTCAAGTTATTTTTACTCAATATTTAAAATGTCCGAAAACTGGACACCATTCCACTCCTGGAACGACTGGTCAATGGGATTGACCTGCTTTTTTGCAACCTTCAGCCCTGATATTGCCAACTTTGCTCATGGCGAATAAGACAACGATGATGACATTAGATTCCACCCTCTGGACACGAATTTCGAAACGCATCAGGGAGCGCGTGAGTGCGGATGGATTTGAGCGCTGGTTTTCCGGCATCCAGATCGCCTCGATGGCGGACAATATCCTGACGCTTTCGGTTCCGAATCCGATCCACCAGTTTTTTATCGAGAGCAATTACCTCCCGATTGTGAAAGAGGCTGTGCTGGAGGAGGCGCCAGGAATGACTTCGATCCAGCTCCAGAGTGCGGGCGAGCCTGAGATGCCTGCGCGTCCCGCGCCCGTTGCGGCAAAGCCCGCCAAGGAAAAAGCTGCTGGAGCCCAACTGCATGGGCTGAATCCCCGCAACCGGTTCGATTCTTTTGTCGTCGGCACGAACAATGAATTTGCGCATTCGGCAGCGCTTGCCGTGGCGAATTCACCGGCCATCACCTACAATCCACTCTTCGTTTACGGCGTGAGCGGACTTGGAAAAACGCACCTTCTGCACGCCATCGGCCACCATGTTTTGGCCAAGGGGAAAGCTTCGAAGATCGTTTACCTGTCGAGCGAGCAATTCACAAACGAGTTCATCGACGCGATTCAGCACGGGACATTGGTGAAGTTCCGCAAGAAATACCGTCAGGCCGATGTGCTTCTCATCGATGACATCCAATTTTTCGCCGGCAAGGAACGGAGCCAGGAGGAATTTTTCCACACATTCAACGCGCTGCACGACGCCCACAAGCAGATCGTGCTTTCGAGCGACCGCCCGGCCAGCGAGATTGAAAAACTGGAGCAGCGCTTGGTCTCCCGCTTTGAGTGGGGCATGACGGCGGAAATCCAACCGCCCGACACCGAGACGAGAATTGCAATCCTTCGCAGCAAGGCTGAGAGCCTGAACCTCTCGCTCGAGCCGTGGATCATGGAATTTCTGGCCGACAAGATTCGCAACAATGTTCGCCGCCTCGAGGGTGCCCTCATGCGCGTAGCCTCCTACAAATCACTGAGCGATCGCGAAATAACTCGCGATGTGATCGAGAATCTTCTGCGGGATATTTTCCAGGAGCAGGCGAAAAAAGCGGTCACCATCGACCAGATTCAACGCTGCGTGGCCGAGCATTTCGATGTGCGCATTGCGGACATGAGCAGCAAGCGCCGCCCGGCCAACATCGCATTGGCCCGCCAATTTGCCATGTATCTCAGCCGGCAGCACACCAGCATGCCGCTCACGGACATCGGCGATGCCTTCGGTGGCAGGGATCACGGCACCGTCATCCACGCCTGCAAACTGATCAAGCAACGCATGGTGGAGGACGAAAAGACCCGTCAAATCGTGAGCCTGCTCGACAGCAAGCTACAGCGCTGATTTTCCATCAGCGAAACCCGATCAGACCCAAGGCCCGCAACATCCCATGGATATTGTCTATTTCGACCTTGAGACCCAAAGAACCGCGAACGATGTCGGGGGTTGGGATAAAAAGCACGAGATGGGGATGTCCCTCGGTGTGACCTACAGTTCCCGGGACAATTGCTACGAGATTTTCAGCGAGGACCGCGCCGAGCAACTGATCAAACGCCTTCAGCGGGCCGACCTCGTCGTTGGCTTCAACCATGTGCGTTTCGACTATGATGTGCTCATGGCCTACACGATCCTCGATCTGCGCGAGAACCTCGTCTCGCTCGACCTCCTGCAGGAAGTCGAGCGCATCGCAGGCCACCGCCTCAAGCTCGAAGACATCGCCCAGGCCACACTCGGAGTCGGGAAAACAGCGGACGGCCTCGACGCGATCCGCTGGTGGCGCGAAGGCAAGATTCTCGATATCGCAAAATACTGCTGCTTCGATGTGAAGGTGACACGCCTCGTTCATGAATACGGGGCCGCGAACAAGAAGATTTTTTTCAACGACCGCTTCGGCCGCAAAAACACTCTGGATGTGGATTGGAGCCTATGATTCAGGCCCTCAAAACACCGCGCAATACCTGGCATCTTCACTGGCTGGACCTCGAGGAGGCCGTGCCCAGCGGAGCGGACTGGTTTTTGCCAACGCTTGTCGTCATCTGCGACCGCACCGGAGCGCCGATTGCCCCGCCGGAGCTGATGGAGGAACTCGATCAAGCGAAGATCGAGAATCTGCTCTACCGCATTCTGGATAAAACTCCGCCGCCGGATCAGCTTCTTGTTCCGCAAAACGAGGACTGGGTGGAGGAGGACTGGCGCGCCTTTTCGGCCGAGTCGAAGATCAACATCCGCTTCACGCCGGCGGCCAGGGCTGTTTCGGAGGAGCTTCAGGCCGTGACAAGCCTGCTCGTGCTTCGCAACGGCCGCCCCGAGCAGGCTACGCCCGCGCCGCGCGAAGTCGCTGCGGGCCTCGTGCGAACCGCCCTCCGCCTGCGTTCGCCCTCGAAAAAGCTCACCCATCTCAAACTTGCGCTGGAGAAGAACCCGGATTGCTCGGCGGCCCGAATCGAGTTGGCGGATATGGAATTCAGCGCGGGAAATTGGAAATCCTGCGGCGACGCCTACGATGAAATCATCCGCCGCGACGCGGAACTCCGCAACCAGCCGAACACGGTTTGGTGGAAGGACCAAGCGACCCGTCCCTACCTGCGGGCGATCTATGGCCGCGCCATGACGAACTGGCATCTGGGCCGCTTCACCGAAGCCTGCGGCGATCTGGAGGATCTCCTCGCCTGCAATCCCATGGACAACCAAGGCGTCCGTTTTTTCATCCCCATGCTGCACCTTCTGGCGGAGGCTCCCGACAAGGCGGCGAAATTTTTCCACCGCTATGAGCAGGACTACCCCTCCGACTTCAAGGAACCCTCTTTCATTTTCGGCTGGGCGCTGAGTTGCTCGCTGGAAAGCCGTGAGATGGAGGCCCGCGAGAAATACATCGAGGCCATCCTGCGCAATATCTACATAGCCCCGATGCTGCTTGAAACCGCCGAGCCGCCCAAAAACCTCTGGTTCCCGCACGACCGCGCCGAGCCCGCCTACGCCGCCGATTTCATTCAAAGCTACGCCGTGCTCTGGGACCGCGAGCCGGGCGCACTCCGCCTGCTGCGCGAGGTGTGGCAGGAAATCCAGCCGCGCATCGAAAAAATCATTCGCCAACGGGAGGTCATGCTCGACTTGCAAGACCAGCGCTACGATCCAGATTTCAAAACGAAATGGCAGAACCTCTCCGGTGAGGAGGAGAAACTCACCACACCGTGAGCGCGGCAGGAGCCTTCCTGCGCGCGCTCCAGGATGAGCTTGGCGGCTCGATCCCCTTCCATTGCTTCATGCAGGAGGCGCTCTACAATCCCTCCTTCGGCTATTACTCCGCCCGCATTCAAGCTGTAGGTCGACGGGGAGACTTTTCCACAATGGCCACGCTCGATGGGTCGCTGGCAAGGGGCGTATCGCGTTGGATTCAAAAAAACGGCGCCCGCGATGTCATCGAGATCGGAGCTGGGAGTGGACAACTCGCGCGCGACATCCTCGCGGACCTCGGCTGGTGGAAACGCCTGCGAATCCACTACCACATTGTCGAAGTTTCCTCCCCGCTTCGCGAGGCGCAGAGGAAGCTGCTGAAGGGCCTGCGCGTCACATGGCATGAAACTCTCCCTGCCGCGCTGGAAGCCACAAGCGGGCGGGGCCATATTTTTTCCAACGAGCTCGTGGATGCCTTTCCGTGCCGGGTTTTCGGGCTCACGCCGACAGGCTGGCAGGAACTCCACCTGCAACTCGAAGGCGGGCGATTGAGGGAAATTCTCAAACCCTGCGAACTCCCCGAGTCCACCGTTTTCCAACATCCCTTCACCATCGGCCAGCGCGTGGAGTTGCATGAATCCTACCGCGACTGGCTTCAGGCCTGGATCCCGGGCTGGAAATCCGGCTCCATGCTTACGATCGACTACGGCGACACCATGCCGATGCTTTATCATCGGCGGCCGGCGGGGAGCCTGCGCGGCTACGCGGCGCATCAAGTCCTCAGCGGTGCCGACATTTATCAAGCGCCGGGTCGCTGCGACATCACAGCGGATGTGAATTTTTCCGACCTCGAAGCCTGGGGAGAAAAAATGGGTCTGCGCAAAATCTCCCACTCCAACCTTGCCGATTTTCTCGCACCGACACTCCCTGCCCGCTTCCAATCAGCAGCGGAGACCTTTCGCGTCCTCGAGCAAACGCGTGTTGGGAAGATTGCGTGATCGAAAAAAACCACCCGCGAACACCTCTTTTGGGTTGCCTCGTCGGGAGCGTCTGGTAGAAATCCCGTTCTTTGAATTCGGGAGGGAGGCTGCCGAGAGATTGGCATCCTTCGAAACACTCCGGAATTCGAAATCCGACTCGCTCGAAGAACCATGCCGTTTTCCACTACTATAGCAGCCGCACTCACACTCGACGCACCGACGATTTTTCCGTCAACGCAAGGAGAGCCCCTTATTGAGTGGCTGTCCAACTCGATATTCGTCAGCGTCGTCGTTGCAGCCTTCATAATCTGGTTCGCTCGCAAAGCCACCAAAAACATGACAGTCGTTCCGGGATCGACTCAGAATTTTTTCGAAGCCGTCGTTCAAGGTCTCTACGACCTGATCGAGAGCATTGTCGGTGGGCACATGGTGGCACGCGTTTTTTCCCTGCTGGCGACATTGTTCATCTTCATCATTGTCTCAAACTGGTTCGCCCTCATGCCGGGAGTAGGCTCCATTGGGTGGGGCCAAACGAGCAACTACGGGTTCGAAGTCACCGCACCTCTTCTGCGTCCGACCACTGCAGATATGAACATGACACTGGCAATGGCCGTGATCTTCATGTTTTTCTGGCTCTACTGGTCGATTGCTGAAGTGGGTGTGAAAGGTTTCTTGAGCCACATCTTCGGCGTCAAAGGCGGACTCACTGGGTTCATGGCCATCGCGTTGATCCCAATCTTCCTCTTTGTGGGGCTGATTGAAGTTGTCTCCATGGCCTTCCGCCCCGTGTCGCTCTCTTTGCGACTTTTCGGCAATGTCTTCGCAGGTGAAACCCTCCTGACGACCATGATCACCCTCGGCAAGAGTCTTGGCTTGCCCGAATGGATGGCCTACATCACTTCAATTACTATCCCAATTCCGTTCTATTTCTTGGAAATTCTGGTCGGTCTCCTGCAAGCCACCGTGTTCATGCTCCTTTGCTCTGTTTACATCCAACTCTCGACTTCGCATGACGAGGAGGAGGGACACTAATTTTTAAACACTTTTTCCATCGGGACCGTGGCAAAGACTGCGGGCGATGGAGAAAAAACCAACAGGAAAACATAAAATGATACCACAACTCATCGCAGAAGCGGCTGCTACAGCCGGAGGAATCACAGGCAGCTTCACCCTCGCCATCGCTGGCGCGGCAGCAGCCATCGGCATCGGAATGATCGGCGGAAAAGCCGTCGAAGCCGTCGGACGCAACCCAAATGCTTCCGGAAAAGTCCTGACTCTGAGCATCATCGGCATGGCTCTCGCAGAGGCCATCGCGATTTACGCTCTCATCCTCGCCTTCCAAGGCCGCTAATGTTTCACCCGGAACCGCCCGCCAAACGGGCGGTTCCGGAAAACCATTTTTAAAACCACAAACTAAACCTTTTTTTAATGGATCAGCTCCTCACTCAGTTCGGTATCGCTTGGCCTAAATTTCTCGCGCAAGTCATTTTGTTTTTGATTGTTTACGCGATCCTCAAGAAATTCGCCTTCGGACCTATCATTGCCATTTTCGAGCAACGCCGCCGCACTATTGAAGAGGGACAGGCCAACGCCGAGAAAATCAAGAAGCAACTCGCCGAGTCTGAAATCCGCTGCCAAGAAATTCTTCGCAAAGCAAACTCGGATGCCCAGCGCATCATTGAAGAAGCACGCGCCTCGAGCGACGCCGCCGCCCAAAAACACACCCAGCAAGCCGTCAAAGAAGCCGAGAACATCATCCTCAAGGCTAACGAGAGCGTTGCCCTCGAGCGCGCCCGCATGGTCGCTGACGTGAAAAAAGAAATGGTTCACCTCGTTGTGGATACGACAGCCAAGGTCGCCGGCAAGGTTCTCACCGAAGCCGACCAGGAGCGCCTCGCCAGCGAGACCTCCAAACAACTCGCAGCCTGATACGCTACCAATGAAACTCAGCCGAGAAGCCCGTCGCCAATCCAAGGAACTTTTCGACATGTCGATCGTGGATGGCCGACTTGACGAAAACCGACTCCGCACAATCACTACGGAAATCGTTGATAGAAAGCCGCGCAATTTTGTGCAGATGCTGAAATTCATCACACGACTCACCCGCATGGAAGTAGCCCGCCACCATGCCATTGTCGAGAGCGCCACGGAACTCACGACTGAAAAGCGCAGCGAAATTTCATCCAACCTCTCCAGTAAATTCGGCAAAATCACCACCGAGTTCCGCCACACCCCGTCTCTCATCGGAGGCCTTCGCGTGAAACTCGGCAGCAATGTCTGGGATGGCAGCATCCAATCCCGTCTCGAAACACTTAAACAATCCTGATCCAATAGTCACATGAGCAACATCGTCCTCGAACTCGAAGAAAAAATCAGCGCCGTCAAAAGCAACGCCGCCCGCCAAACGAATGTCGGAACCGTCCGTGAAA
>JBILWM010000033.1:0-28342 GCA_044369905.1 Terrimicrobiaceae bacterium
GAGCCAGCGCACTTTTTCCTCACCTACTTCATGTCCCTGAACTTTGATCGGCCATTGCATGGCCCCTCTTTGCTCTCAAATCGGATTGTAGTCCAGCTTTTTTTGCAACTATCGGAGATGCGCCCTTACCGGGCGGGGGCGAAAGTTGTTTGTTGACGCATGGCGCGGCGAACCGATACTTTGCCCCGCTCGCGCGACTGCGTGACATCGTAAATCAAAAACAAACTTCTTTCATGGAAACAGCGACCCGACTTCAACAACTCACACCATCCCTCACGCTTGCCGTTGACAGCAAGGCCAAGGCCATGAAAGCCGAAGGCATCGAAGTTTACGGTTTCGGTGCCGGCGAGCCGGACATGGACACTCCGGAACATATCAAAGCAGCCGCCATCAAGGCCCTTCAAGATGGTCGCACGAAATACACCCCCAGCTCCGGCATTCCTGAACTCCGGCAGGCAATTTCCCAAAAATTTCTTAAAGACAACGGCCTCGATTACAAGCCCAGCCAGGTTATTTTGAGCAGCGGCGCGAAGCATTCCTGCTTCAATGCCATCGCATCCGTTGTCAATGAAGGCGACGAGGTGATCATTCCGGCCCCTTACTGGTTGAGCTACCCTGAAATGGTTCGCATCGTGGGCGGCGAGCCGGTGATTGTTGAAACCACGCAGGAAAACAATTGGAAAATCACGCCGGAGGACTTCGAAAACGCCATGTCGCCACGGACGAAGATGATCATCATCAACTCTCCCGGCAACCCGACCGGCTCGATCTACACCCGCGACGAACTGAAGGCCCTCGCCGAGGTAGCCGCCGAGGAGGACATCTACATCCTCTCCGATGAAATCTACGAAAAGCTCACCTATGATGGTGCCGAGCACATCAGCGTCGCCTCGATCTCGCCTGAGGCCTACGACCTCACGATCACGGTCAACGGATTCAGCAAAGCCTACTCGATGACCGGGTGGCGCCTCGGCTACTTAGCCGCTCCGGAGCCGATCGCCCGGGCGATTGATTCCATGCAGAGCCACATGACCTCAAATCCTTGTTCATTCGCTCAATACGGTGCGCTCGCGGCCCTCACCGGCGATCAGCAATGCGTGAGCGACATGCGTGACGAGTTCGACATCCGCCGCCAATATATGTTTGAGCGTCTCACGCAAATTCAAGGCGTCTCAGCAGTCCGCCCACAAGGTGCCTTCTATGTTTTGGCCAACATCAGCGCCCTCGGCCTGAAATCCCAAAACTTCGCCGACCGGCTCCTCACGAAAGCCAATGTGGCAATCGTTCCGGGCATTGCATTCGGTGACGACCGCACAGTGCGTCTCAGCTATGCCACGAGCTTGGATGTCATCAAATCCGGCCTCGATCGCATCGAGGAATTCTGCAAGACGCTTTAAGGCGTTTCCATTTCAACCAAAGACAGGGCGCTACGATTTTCGGGCGCCCTGTTTTTCTTGGGCCTCGAAAAGGGCACGCCAGTGGTCGAGGCGCTCCTTGATGCGTTTCTCGAGGCCATTTTCCGTGGGAGTGTAAAATCGCCTCCCCTCGGGCAGGTAAGCTTGGGGCACGAAGGAGCCCTCGAAATCGTGACTATAAAGATAGCCCTTCCCATGCCCGAGCCGCTCCGATCCTTTGTAATGTCCATCGCGCAAATGCTCCGGCACGGCCAGCGTCCTGCCCTCGCGGACTTCGGCGGAAGCTTTGCCGATCGCCACGGTCGCGCTGTTGCTCTTGGGCGCAGTGGCCAGATACAGCGTGGCATGAGCGAGGAGCAAATTCGCCTCCGGCAAGCCGATAAATTCCACCGCCTGCGCAGCAGCCTGTGCGACCAACAGCGCGTTCGAATCCGCCAATCCAATGTCCTCGCTGGCACAAATCACCAATCGGCGCGTGATGAATCTCACCTCCTCGCCGGCGTGTAGCATTTTTGCCAGCCAATAAATCGCCGCATCCGGATCGCTACCTCGAATGCTTTTGATAAAGGCGCTGATCGTGTCGTAGTGGTCATCACCCGTGCCGTCATAGACAACGGCTTTTTTTTGAATGCTCTCCTGGGCGGCCTCGAGGTTGATCCGCACCGCACCATCCCCAGCCGGCGTTGTCGTGAGCGCTGCGATTTCGAGAGCGTTCAAACATTTGCGTGCATCCCCATCGCTCAACCTTGCCAGAAATGCGGCGGCATCCGGTTCGATTTGAACACCCATCCGCCCCAGTCCTCGCTCGACATCGCCAAGCGCCCGCTCGATCAAAACCAAAAGATCGCTTTCCGCAAGCGGCCGAAGCTCGAAAATCTGCGAGCGGGAAATCAACGCGCTGTTAATGCTGAAAAACGGGTTCTGCGTCGTCGCGCCAATCAGCCGCACCACGCCGTTCTCGACCTCCGGGAGCAACACATCCTGCTGCGCCTTGTTGAAACGGTGGATCTCATCCACAAACAAAATCGTCCGCCCACCACGGCTCCGGCGCGCCGCCGCCGCAGCCACGACCCGGCGGATGTCCCCCACATTGCTCTCCACCCCGCTGAGCCGCTCGAAATGCGACGCCGTCGCCCCTGCGATCACCTGCGCCAGCGTGGTTTTTCCTGTGCCCGGCGGACCGAAGAGAATCAGCGAAGAAATGCGGTCGGCCTCGATCGCCCGCCGTAAAAGTTTGCCCGCCGCAAGAAGATGTTGCTGGCCACAATATTCGTCGAGTGTGCGCGGACGCATCCGCGTGGCGAGCGGCGCATCGGAGGGAACCCCGGCGCATTCCTTGGAAAAAAAATCATCCACTTCGCCTCTTACATTCCCGCAATCTCAGGGCCTCTCCAATGAAAAATCCCCGCCTTTTCAAAAAACATTGAACATCCCATGCAGGCAACCTGTCAGAACCGCTCCCCGAATATTATTTGACAACGCCCCCCGTTTTGTCACCAATTAGAAAGCTACATCAATGAATCCTCCTCCTACAGAAGCGTCGGACCTGGTAACGAACTCCGTTCTTTACAAAGAATTCCTCGCTGAACGAGACGAAATCTTGCGCCATAAGTGGATCGAAAGCGAAAAAATCGGTCGCGACATTGGCTTTGAAAAAGCCCTGCTCGACTGGATTTTAAAATACCGCTCCGGTTGGCGCAGCAACCGTGCAAAAACCCTCAGGGATCAAAATACTGCTCCAGCTTAGCGAACACACAAGCTGCCCTTTAAGGCGGTCCTGCGAGGCCGCGAAGGATACATGACAGCCCACTCAAACCCGCCGGATAAAATACCGCAGACAGCCATGGACAGCGAGGCCATCGAAAAGGCCATTCGCCGCATGGCCCACGAGATCGTCGAGCGCCACGAGTCTCCCTCCCGCATCGTCCTCGCAGGCATACCCACGCGCGGCGTGGAAGTCGCCCGCCGCCTGGCCGACCACATCGAGAAAATCGAAGGTGTCCGCCCCTACCTCGGCACGCTGGACATCTCCATGCACCGTGACGACCTCTCGACCCGTGGCAAGGTCACCGCTCTCGAGGTTACCGACCTGCCGGTGGACCTCGACAACCGCCCGCTCGTCCTTGTCGATGATGTTTTCTTCACCGGCCGCACCACGCGCGCGGCACTTGATGCCCTCGCCTCTTTCGGGCGTCCCTCCACCATTCAATTGGCCGTCCTCGTCGACCGCGGCCACCGCGAGCTTCCCATCCGGGCCGATTATGTCGGCAAAAACCTGCCCACCGCGCGCGAGGAAAAAATCCGCGTCCGCTTTGAAAATCTCGACGGCGTGCCAGACTCGGTCGTCGTCATCAAGCCATGAGTATCTGGACCCGCAAAGACCTCACCGGACTCGACGACCTCACCGCCGCCGAGATCACCTTCCTTCTCGATACCGCCCGCGCCTTCAAAGGCGTCGGCAACCGCAACCTGAAAAAAGTTCCCGCCCTGCGCGGCAAGACGCTTGTGAATTTCTTCGTCGAGCCAAGCACCCGCACACGAACATCGTTCGAGGTCGCCGCCATGCGTCTCAGCGCGGATGTCGTGAACATCTCCGCCACAGCATCCAGCCTGCAAAAAGGTGAAACGCTCAAGGATACAGCCCTCAACCTCCAAGCCCTGCAGGCTGATATCATCGTCCTTCGCCACAGCTCGCCCGGCTCGTCCCAATTCCTCGCCGAGCGCCTCGACTCGAGCATCATCAATGCCGGCGACGGAGCCCACGAGCATCCCACACAGGGACTCCTCGACATCTTCACCATCCGCGAAAAATTCGGCCACATCGAAGGCCTCCATATCGCCATCGTCGGCGACATCCTCTTCAGCCGCGTCGCCCGCTCGAACATTTTCGGTCTTCTTAAACTCGGCGCCAAAGTCACACTCGTAGGCCCCTCCACACTCGCCCCGAAAAGTTTTGAAAAACTCGGTGTCCGCGTCAGCCACCGCCTCGACGACATTTTAGCCGAAGTGGATGTCGTGAACCTCCTGCGCATCCAACACGAGCGCCAGCGCAAGGAATACTTCCCCGGCCTTGGCGAGTATGTCTCCCTTTTCGGCCTCACCAAAGCCCGCGCCGCAAAGCTCAAACCATCCTGCCTCATCATGCACCCCGGCCCCATCAACCGCGGGGTGGAAATCGACAGCGACATCGCCGATGGACACCAGAGCGTGATCCTCGAGCAAGTCACCAACGGCATCGCCGTCCGCATGGCCGTCCTCTACTCCTGCGCCGGAGGAGCCGGCGTGCCCACATGAAAAAATCACCCGCATCGCAAGAGAGAGGGGCACGGGCGTCCCGCCTGTGAAAGATTTTTGCGCGGCAACCTCATCGACGCACTCGCCAACCGTCCAAGCATGAAAAAAATCACCCGCATCGCAAACGGCCGCGTCATCGACCCTGCCAACCACCGTGACGAAACCGCCGACCTCTGGATCGCCGACGGCAAAATCATCGACCCCATGCCGGGCAAGGAGACCGAGACCATCGACGCCGCTGGTCTGGTGGTTGCTCCAGGTCTCATCGACATCCATGTCCACCTCCGCGAGCCAGGCCAATCGCACAAAGAGACAATGGCCAGCGGCACGCGCGCCGCAGCGGCAGGAGGTTTCACCACGGTGGTCGCCATGCCGAATACAAATCCCTCGGCCGACAGCGCCGCGACGATCACTTGGATCAAAGAAAAAGCCGCGCGCGAAGCCTGCGTGAATGTTCTCTGCACCGGAGCGATCACCAAGGGACTGGAAGGCGAGGAACTTGCGCCCGTCGGATCGCTTTTTAATGCCGGAGTCGTCGCACTCACCGATGACGGCCATTGCATCCAGAACAACGAAATCATGCGCCGCGCGGTGGAATACGCCCGCATGTTTGGCCTCACCGTGATGGATCACTGCCAAGACTACTCGATCGTCGGCGACGGCATCATGCACGAAGGCGAGTGGAGCCTCCGCCTCGGCCTGCCCGGCTGGCCACGAGCTGGCGAGGAAATGATTGTCGCCCGCAACATCATGCTAGCCGAACTCTGCGACTCACCGATCCACTGCCAACACATCAGCTCCGGCGGCAGCGTGCGCCTCATCCGCGAAGCCCGCGCGCGCGGTGTCAAAATTTCTGGCGAAGTCTGCGCGCATCACATCGCGCTCACGGACGCCACACTCGCCGCGTTCGACAGCAATTTCAAAATGAACCCGCCCCTGCGCACACAGGAGGACATCGATGCCATCATCGAAGGCATCGCCGACGGCACGCTCACCATCCTCTGCAGTGACCACGCACCCCACGCGGCCTACGAAAAGGAAGTCGAAATCGACCACGCCCCCTTCGGCATCACCGGCCTCGAAACCGAGTTCGCCATTTTCCACGACATCCTCGTCCACAAACGCCAAGCCATCGACCTCCCCCGCCTCATCGCCCTCTTCACTTCCGAACCCGCCGCCCTCCTCAAACTCGACCGCGGCACCCTCTCAACCGGAGCCCCCGCCGACATCGTCCTCATCGACCCAGCCCTCGACTGGACATTCGACAAAAACCAATCCGCCTCCCTCTCCAAAAATACCCCCTTCCACAACCACACCTGGCGCGGCCGCGCCGTCCGCACAATCGTTAGTGGCCAAACAGTCTGGTCTCTGCCCGCATAACCCGCCAAAAGCGGTTTCAAACGACTTGGATGAAAATGTTCGGGGAAAAGCTAGGAAAAGATACTGCAACAAAAAATTCCCAAGCGCATTCTATTTAGAAAATTACCGATTTACTTGGCATCAGCGGATGCGCTGTAGAAAAACAAATCCGCCAGTTCAAGCAAACCAAGCTCCTCCGCCGCATCGATCCAAGCAATGGCGGGAACTTGGCTCAAGGCATAATAATTTCCGTCGTTTGCAAAATTATTGAAGACGAAGCTGGGTGCTTCCTTCTTGCCAAGCGATGCCTTTTTTAGCGAGTGCCTTGCATGGCCGAGCCGAGGGCGCCGGCGCCTTCCCAGGATGCGGGGCGGTTCCATGGAAGGGAGCCTTCGCTGTGGGCGGAGGAGGTGGAGTCATCCGTAGCGCAGCCGGTGATGACGGCGGTCAGGAGGATGAGTAGGCTAATTTTGAGCAGTTTGGTAAATGATGTCATCGCCGGGTTGGATGCTGAGTCCGCGAGCGAGGCTCGCTGGGATGATGTCTGCAATGGATGTGGCTGGTTCCACCGTGGTCGTGCGGACTTTGCCAATGAGGGTGGAGCCGCGTTTGACGAGGAATTCCATGTTGCTCTCGATGCCGCTTTTGTTTCCGAGGCTGAGAACGACGAAATTCCAAGCTTGGTTGACGGCGAGGACGCGGCCGGTGACCCGAGTGAGGCCTTGCTTGGTTTCTTTTTCGCGCGCGGCCTTCTGGAGGGCGACCAGTTTGCCTTCGAGGTTCTTGTTGTCCTCGTCGAGTTTGGTATTCAGGGTTTCGAGTTCAGTGATGCGGGCTTTATCTTCCTCGGTAGAGACCGGGGTTTGCACGGCGGTGGCTGCGGCAGCGACTTGAGCTTCGAGTTGGGTGATTTTCTCGGCTTTGGTGAGGATGTCGGTGTTTGCGATGGCCAGGTCACCCTCGGCTTTGGTGAGTTTTGATTGAGCCTCGGTGAGCTGGGTTGTTTTTGTGCTGACTTCGCTGCGTTGTTTGGCGAGGTCGGAGTCGAGGCCTTGTTTTTGAGCGGTGAGTTCGGAGATCGTTTTGTCTGCGTCGACATACTTTTTGATTTCTCCCTCGAGGTTGGTTTTGACTGTCACCGTCTCTTGCTGGGATGCGGCAAGGTCTTCCTTTGTTTTAAGGAGATGGCTTCGGTTTACAAAGCCCACGCTTGCGGATGCCGCAGCGAGAACAATTGAGATAATGATGAGAATTTTTCCCATGAATCGGAGGAATCTTGAAGGCAGTGTTTATAGTCGGCGTGCAGGGTGGGGGCAAGAGGGAATTTCAGAATCTCGTCAGACCTTTTTTTCGCGGCGAAGTGGTGGGCTCAGGCTGGTTTGAAGTCCACCTGCTGCTTGAACATATCCACGCGATCGACGGCGACCTCCAGGAAGTCGCCGACTTGAAAGACTTTCTTGGTTTTCCGTCCGCAGAGGCGTCCGCGCGAGGGTTCGTGGATGTAGAAGTCGCCTTCGAGTGCGGAGACATGGACGAGGCCGGTGAGCAGAAACTCGGGCAGCTCGACGAAGAATCCGAAATTCCGGACATCCATAATCATGGCGCGGAATTTCTGGCGTTTGCCTTCGGTGGTTTGGAGTTGGAAGAACTCGAGTTTTTTGAGGCGGACGGATTCCTTCTCGGCATCGGCGGCGGAGCGTTCGGTGGTGGAGATATGTTCGGCCATGGCGCCGAGGGCGGAAG
This sequence comes from Terrimicrobiaceae bacterium, assembly GCA_044369905.1. Taxonomy (GTDB): domain Bacteria; phylum Verrucomicrobiota; class Verrucomicrobiia; order Chthoniobacterales; family Terrimicrobiaceae; genus UBA967. The sequence continues at coordinate 7,812 of JBILWM010000033.1, forward strand.
AATCCGGTCCGCTCTTGGTGAGACCGAGTTGGCGCTCGAGGGCGCGGTGCACGATGAGGTCGCTGTAGCGCCGGATCGGGCTGGTGAAGTGGGTGTAGTCCGGCTTGGAGAGTCCGTAGTGGCCGAGTGGATCTGGAAAATAGCGGGCGCGCTTGAGGCTTTTCAGCAGAGCGATCTTCACGGCCGAGGCGAAGGGTTTGCCATGCAGGGAGGCGAGGAGTTTTTGAAGCTCGGGACGGTGGGTGAGGTCGCCGGCGCGGATGCCTTGCGAGGCGGCGAATTCCCGAAACTCGGCGAGTTTGTCGGGGTCTGGCTTCTCGTGGATGCGGTAAACGGCGGGTTGCTTGCGGTGCTTGAGCTCGCGGGCGACGAGTTCGTTGGCGAAGAGCATGAGTTCCTCGATGAGTTGGTGGGAAATGTCGTTTTCCACCCGCTCGAGCCGCACGGGGCGGCCGGTTTCGTCCAGCCAGACCTTGATTTCAGGAAATTCCAGATCGAGGGATCCTGCGGCGAAGCGTTTTTTGCGCAGCAGGGAGGAGAGTTCCCATGCGGTGTGGACGCGCTCGGAGAGGAGGTCGCCATTTTTAGGCGGCTTCTCGAGAATGGCGAACGCCTGTTTGTAGGTGAGCCGCGCGGCGCTGCGGATGACGGTCTTGGCGAAGCGGACGGATTGGATTTTTCCGCTCTGCAGGATCTCGGCGAAGACGGAGAACGCCATGCGGTCGACCTGCGGCTTGAGGCTGCAGATGCCATTGCTGAGCGCCTCAGGCAGCATCGGGATGACCCTGTCGGCCAGATAAACGCTGTTCCCTCGCGTATGCGCCTCGCGGTCGAGGGCGGACTTGGGTTTCACATAGTGGGACACATCGGCGATATGGATGCCGACACGCCAACCGTCGGGAATGCGTTCGACATTGATGGCATCGTCGAAGTCCTTTGCGTCATCCGGGTCGATGGTGAAAATAAAGCGGTCCCGCAAATCCTCGCGCTTGGCGGCATCGGCAGCATCGACCTCCGGGGAGACGCGCTCCGCCTCGCGCAGGACATCGTGGGGAAATTCCAGTGGCAGCCTGTGCTTGCGAATGATCGAGAGCATGTCGACGCCCGGCGCACCGGTCGGGCCGAGGATTTCGATGAGGTGGCCCTCGGGGTTCACATGGCGCGATGGCCAGGAGTCGAGCTTCGCGACCACTTTGTCGCCGACCTTGGCCAGCAGCGGCGGGGCGGGCGGTTTGACATACAGATTTTGAACGAATCGCGGATCGTCGGCTACGACATAGAAGAAGTTTTTCGAGCGCTGGAGAGTGCCGACGATCGTTTCATTGGCGCGAGTAAGGACGCGGATGACCTTGCCTTCGCGCCGCCGCTCGGGTCTGGAAAAAAAGCCTGGTTCTTCGGGTTGGCTCGAGATGCGTGCCACGACGCGGTCTCCGTGCATGGCGGTGAAGCAATTCTCGGCCCGGATGTAGAGGTCTGGCTCGCCCTGCTTTTCATTAAGCACATGCGCTCCCCCGTTGGCGTGCATCTGGAGGATGCCCGTAAAGAGATCGGCTTCCTTTGGAATGATGTAGCGGTCCCTGCGGATGCGGGCGATGTCGCCGGCGGTCTCCATTTCCCTGAGCAGCTGAAGAAGTTTGCCTTTCCAGGCCGGCGGGAGGTCCAGCGCGGAAGCGATTCCAGCAGCGTCCAATGGGCGTTGGGATATCTGACGAAGGATTGAGGCGCGGAGTTTTTGAGAGGGCTCGCCGGTGTTCTTCTGAAATGTGCCGCCGCGTTTGGGCGGCCTGGCGGAATTTGGTTTGCTTGCCGCTTGGCGCGGCGATTTGCGGGGCTTGGATTTTTTGCCCTTCGAGCGGCTTTCCAACGGCTTGTTGTTTCCGCTGTTTTTGGGATTCGGCATGTCCCATCCATCGCCCCACTGCATGGCACTGGCAAGCCCCGCCTTTTTCCAATGGACTCGGGCGGCCTGCATAGCGAAAATGAAGTCCTATGAAAAATGTCCGCATCGTCGAGCAACTCGCCATCTTCATCGCCAACCTTCCTGGAACGCTTGCGGACATATGTGACGCGCTCGCCGAGGCGAATATCAACATCTACGGCCTCACCGTCTCGGATACGGTGGACCATGCCGCCGTGCGCATGGTGGTCAGTGACACTCGCCGCGCCATCGCACTCTTAGAAGCCCATGGCACCCTTGTGCTGGATAGCGAGGTGCTCATGATCGAAAATGACAACCGTCCCGGCAGCTTGTCCCGCGTGGCACGACTTCTTTCCAAGTCGAAGGTGAATATCGAATACGCCTACCTCGCCTCCATGCCCAGCGCTCGCAAGGGCCTGCTCATCCTGCGCGTGAGCGATGTAAAAAAAGCATTTAAAATCCTCTCCGCCGCCGAGTCGGAGGATTGATCAGAGTCCGGTCGGGTGGTCGATGAATTGCCAGGGCAAGGCGAATTTTCCGGCCACCAGTTCCGCAGCCGCCTTCACCCCGAAGGTCTCCGTGGCGTAGTGGCCCGCGTAGAAAAGGTTCACTCCCAGCTCCTCCGCCGCCGTGTAGGACCAATGAGGGCCCTCGCCGGTGATGAATGTGTCCACCCCGGCTTCGGCCGCTTTCGCCACATCGCCGCCAGCTCCTCCGGTCACGATTCCGATGCGCCGCGCCAGCACTGGTCCCCCGGGGGCGAGATGAACGGGACCGCCGACCGCGCGCTCCAAGTGGTCCCGCAGAACCTCACGGCTCACTTCGGCTTCAAATTTCAATCCCACATTTTGGCCTGCCGTTGGAAAAAACGGCACGCCATTTTCGAGTCCGAGCGCCGCCGCAAGAAGTGCGTTGTTGCCGATTTCGGGATGGATATCCAACGGCAGGTGGGCGCTGTAAACCGCCATGTCGGCCTCCATGAGCAAGCGCATCTTCCGATAAGTCGCGCCGGTGACCCTCTGCGCTCCGCTCCAGAACAGGCCGTGGTGCACGATTAAAAAATCCACCCCCGCCTGCGCTGCCTCCCGGATCACCGCCTCGGTGGCATCCACCGCTGCTCCAATTCGCGTCAGACCGCCCGAATTTTCGACCTGAAGTCCATTCATCGCTTGGGGAAAATCCCCCACCTCTCGTGTGCGCAGGAGGTCATCAAGGTAACTAACGGCTTCGGTAAGGTGCATGAGAAAACGATTACACCTGAACACGCGCCGATCGAAGTTTTTTCCCTGGATCTCTGCGCATTCACTTCTCGGAAAAAGCAAACGCTTGACGGCGGATCTTGCGGCCTTACTAATCATTTGCATCGTCTTGCTGGGTTCAGCAATTCGACAACAGGTCTTCTCAGTCTCCCGTCGGTAGAGAGGACGCCGTTAGGTGTCCGCCGACTCGGGTGATCGAAAAACAAACCCCCTCCCGGAACAAAGGGAAATGAACCGTAAGGGATATCTTTTGGATATGGATGGGGTCATCTATCGGGAGAACCAGCTTTTGCCGGGAGCGGCAGAGCTTGTTGCTCACTTTTTAAAGACGGCCACGCCATTCGTCTTTGTCACAAACAACTCAACGCCGACTCCGGAGGATTTGGTCGTGAAGCTCCGGCATCTTGGTGTCGATGGTCTCTCGCCCCGCCACTTCTACACCTCGGCACAAAACACCGCCGACTTTCTTGCCGAGACCAATCCTCGCTGCACCGCCTTCGTGCTCGGCGAGGCGGGCCTCAGCTCGGCACTCAACAATGCTAAAATCCCCAACGATAGCATCCATCCCACCTATGTGATCGTTGGCGAGGGTTCGCCATCCGCCGAGAAAATTGCCAAGGCGCATGAGCTGATCGAAAAAGGGGCCAAGCTCGTTTGCTCAAATCCCGATTACTGGTGTCCTGTCAAAAGCACGGTGACCCGTCCAGGCGCCGGAGCGCTTGCAGCCTATTTGGAAGCCAGCACCGGCCGCCGCTCTTACTATCTCGGGAAGCCCAATCCCTACATGTTTTTCCGCGCCCGCAGGCTGCTGCACCGCCAGACACACGAGGTGATGATGGTCGGTGATACCATGGAGACCGACATCCGGGGCGCGATCGAGATCGGCATGCAGGCTTGCCTTGTTTTGACAGGCTCCACGCGCCTGGAGGACTTGGTGGATTATGTTTACCAGCCGACCTGCGTGATGTCCGGAGTGGATCAGTTGCTGGCGGAAATCAAGGGAGAGGGATCCACTGCAAGGCTCTCTGTTGTTTCCTGTGCGGCTTCTGTGGCAAGCGCTCAACACGGCGAGCGTCACCATACGGAGCACCCCCTCCGTTCCAGACCGCGCCCGGCCATGACGCGTTGATCTTTTAAGGGGAATATATGTATCGAGTATTTCAGATATTGGATGAGCCAGCGGGTTCCGATGTGCGTTATCGGCGGTCCTTGAGAATGCGCAATCAACTGAGCTATTCGCCATTCACCTCTCGTCGGCGGAGAATCGTCGAAGAGTTTGGAAAAATCCTGCGAGCAAGCATTGCCAAGGGCCTTCTTGCCGGCAAGGCCATCGCCCTTCCGGCCTTGCTCATCCAAGGATTAATCCTCTTCATCGTATGCGGGTATTATTTTTATCCCCCGGCGCGACAAATCATAGAAGTCGTCGTGAACCTGAAAAAAGAGGGCGGGTTCTTTTTTTCCTTCTTCGGCACGGCCAGTATCGCCGTCTTCGCGGAGTGCCTGCGTGCCGCCTTTGGGGATGCCGAGTCGCGTCGGAGGCTCCTGCCGAATTGCGCCTATGGATTTCTTGTTTTCGGTGTTTTGGGCATTCTCACCGATACATTCTATATTCTGCAAAAAAGCCTCTGGTCTGGTCTGCCATCGACGCTGCAGGTCGTGGCCAAGGTCGCAACAGATCAATTCGTGTGGACCGTCTTCTTCGCGAATCCCTACCAGACGCTCCTCTATGTCTTCAAGGATTGCGGCTTCAATTTCGAGTCGTTCGCGCAGAGGTTGAATCCATTTAAAATATTTTATGTAAAAGAAATGCTGGCTGTGCTTTTGACGAACTGGGTTTTCTGGATTCCCACCTCGGCCATCCTCTACAGCCTCCCGATCGACCTCCAGTTCGTGATTTCCCGCCTGGCGATCGTGATCTGGATCCTCCTCCTCACAACCATGACAAAGAAATGAGCAAAAAACACACACGCGAAGGCATCACGGCCGCTGGCACTTGGATCGTTGATTATACCAAAGTCGTCTCCCGTTTTCCCGAGGAAGGCGCCTGCACCTCTGTGCTCAGCGAGACGCTTGGCAATGGCGGCGCACCCTACAACCTCCTCGTCAACCTCTGCCGTCTCGGCTTTACCGCTCCACTGCGTGCGGTGGGATGGATCGGTCAGGACATCGACGGCGGCAGCATCGTGAAGGATTGCCGCGCCCATGGCATCGACTCCTCGAGGTTACATGTGAGTCGCGAAATTCCCACCTCGTTCTCGGATGTCATGACCAATCGGGATACAGGTATACGAACAAGCTTCAACCACGCGGGGGCAAATGCCCTTCTCAAACCCGACGACTTCGATCTGCAAAATGACAACAGCCGGATTTTGTATTTGGGCACGCTGTTGTTTCTTGCCGAGCTGGACAAAAGCGACCCCAAGCACGGCACGCGCGCTGCGGCAGTCCTCGCCGCCGCAAGAAAACAAGGCATGCTCACTTGCATTGATATCGAAAGAACGGACATGGCGACGGATGCGTTTTTGGAAGGAGCCAAGGCCGCCCTCAAGCAGACCGATCTGCTTATCCTCAATGTCGAAGTGGCCGAGCGTCTTTCTGGTATTCGTCTCCGCTTCCCCGCCGGCGTCGATTTTTTTGCCATCAATCACGCCGCGCAGGCCCTCCAGGCAATCTCGAGAGGCCCATGCGTTGTCATTCGCTTCCCGGCTGGAGCCCTCGCGATCACTGCCGATGGATCAAAGCATGTGGAGGGCAGTGTGAACCTTCCAAAATCCCGCGTCGTCAACGCCGTCGGCGCCGGCCATGCCTTTGCCGCAGGATTTCTCTATGCATACCATGACAGCCTCGATCTGTCCGCCTGCCTGAAAAACGGCCACGCCGCCGCAGCCGCCTGCCTCGCCGCTACTACATCCTCCAACGGAATCCGAACCATGTCCTCCTGCCTCGACCTCTTCAAAAAATACGGCCAGCGCCAAGTGGGTTGAGGCTCGTGCGCTCACGGTTAGCGCCACGATTTCACGGATTCCCTACTTAGATATTGGAAGACCCTTCGAAAGCTTGTAGGGGTTGGGTCGTCGAACACTTCATTGCCCATGGACGCATCCACCCCTGACATTCACAGCCTCACTCATGTCGACCAGTTTCTTGCGGTGGGCAAGGAGTCTGATGCCTCGGACATCCACCTCAGCGTGAATTCCCAGCCGATCTGGCGGCGCTTCGGCATTCTGGAACCGATCTGGCGGCAGGCCGAGGTTCTTTCGCAGGAGGACACGGAGCGGCTCGTGGCGAGTTTTCTTTCGCCTTCGCAGCAGGAACAACTCGCCAAGCGCGGGGATGTCGATTTCGCCTATGCCACATGCATCGGGCGCTTCCGTGCGAGCGTCGTGCGCCAGCGCACCGGCTGCGATCTCGTTTTTCGAATCATCAGCGACCGCGTGCGTTCGATGGATGAACTCGGTTTGCCCGAGCAGTTGAAAATGCTCACCGAATTCCACAACGGTCTCGTGCTCGTGACAGGCTCGGTCGGCAGCGGCAAAAGCACGACCCTCGCTGCCCTCGTGGACCAGATCAACCGCTCGCGCCACGACCATATCATCACTCTGGAGGACCCCATCGAATACCTCATCCCCTCGGGCAAGTGCCATGTCACCCAACGAGAGGTCCACACCCACACAAAATCCTTCGCTAATGCGCTGAGAGGCGCTCTCCGTGAAGATCCGGATGTCATCATGGTCGGTGAAATGCGCGACCTGGAGACCATTTCCCTCGCCATCACGGCTTCGGAAACTGGCCACTTGGTGCTCGGCACCCTGCACACCAGCAATGCCGCAAGGACTCTTGACCGGTTGCTGGATGTCTTCCCCACAGACCAGCGCGACCAGATTCGCATCATGGTCAGTGAGTCGCTGCGCGGCATCATCTCGCAGCAACTCGTCCCCCGCGCGGATGGCAACGGCCGCGCGCTGGCGATCGAGATTTTGATGAACACCCCCGCCATCGGAAATGTGATCCGAGAAGGAAAGACCTTCATGTTGCCGGGCATCATTCAAACCGGAAAAAAACTGGGCATGAAGCTTATGGACGACTCGATCGCCGAGCTCTTCCAAGCCGGTATCATTTCTGCCGAGGAAGCCGTTTACCGCGCCGAACAGGAAGCCGACATGAAACGCCTCGTCGGACTAAAATAACTAAGCGCAGAGGACACCGCTTAAAACTTAATCCTTAAAACTTAAAACTTCCACGCCCATGCCTTACATCGACCAGTTTTTCCAGGTTCTCATCGACAGCGGCGCATCGGATCTCCACCTCGCCGAGGGTCAATCGCCCAAAGTGCGCCGCCACGGCGAGATCGTTCCGGTCCGCGAGGAGGCCCTCACCACCGAGGAAATGAGCTACATGCTCAGCGAAATCTGCACGCCCGAGCGCTGGCAGCGTTTTGAGGAACACGGAGACCTCGATTTCGCCTACGAGATGAACGAGGACAACCGTTTCCGCTGCAACTATCTCAAGCAAGCCCACGGCTACGGAGCTGTCTTCCGTATCATTCCCACAAAAATCAAAACCCTCGAGGACCTCCGCGTGCCGGAGATCATCAAATCCTTCGGCCACATGCGCGGCGGCATCGTTCTGGTGACAGGTCCTACCGGCTCCGGAAAAAGCACCACGCTTGCGGCTCTCATCGACTACATTAACGCCAACTTCTCCCGCCACATCGTGACGATCGAGGAGCCGATCGAGTTCGTTCACCGCAACAAGAAAAGCATCATCACCCAGCGCGAAGTTCCCGAACACGCGGAATCCTTCCCCGCCGGTCTCAAAGCCGCCCTGCGTGAGGATGCCGACATCGTTCTCGTCGGTGAAATGCGCGACTTGGAGACCATTTCCCTCGCTCTCACAGCAGCCGAAACCGGTCTGCTCGTATTTGGAACCCTCCACACCAACAACGCCCGCAAAACAGTGGACCGTATGATCGATGTCTTCCCGAGCGACCAGCAGGCTCAAGTGCGAACCATGCTCGCAGCCTCCCTGCGCGGCGTCATCGCCCAGTTGCTCATGAAAAAACAGGACGGCTCGGGACGCGTCGCCGTGAACGAAATCCTCGTCGTCAACAACGCCGTCTCCGCCATTGTCCGTGAAGGCGCGACCCAGAAATTGCAGGATGTGATCGTCGCCGGCAAAAGCCAGGGCATGCAATTCATGGACGACGCCATCTGGGAGCAACTCCTCGGCGGTGTCGTCTCGCCGCACGAGGCCTACATGAAAGCCATCGACAAAGCCCGCTTCCAACCCTTCCTCCCCCCTGAAGAAGCCGGCCTCGCCAACGCCGCTGGTGGCGGCGCGTAGCGCCACCTTGGCGAGTGGGTGCTTGTTTGATTGGTCAGATCAGTCGGATAAGTCTGATCTACTCCGTTTCAACCTGCTCCGAGCAGCGTTTTCGCTGCGGCGAGAGCCTCTGGGATTTTTGAGGTGTCTTTGCCGCCGCCTCGAGCCATGTCGGGTTTCCCGCCACCTTTTCCCCCGACGATCGGGGCGATGGTTTGGATGATTTTGCCGGCTTGGATTTTTGAGGTGAATGCCGGGCTGACGCTTGCGGCGAGCGAGACGGCGTTGTTGGCTGAGCCTGCGAGCACGGTGACGCCTTCGAAGTTGGACTTGAGGGCGTCGAGCACGGCTTGGAGATGGTCGCCATCCACCGCGCCGAGGTTGGCGGAGAGGAAGGGGATTCCACCGAGGGATTCGGCTTTTGCGGCAAGGTCTTTGGCCTGTGCGGCGGCTTCTTTGGAGCGCGCGGCTTTGAGGGCTTTTTCGAGTTCCTTTTGATTGGCGAGGAGAGCTTCGATTTTCTTTTCGATCTCGGCGGCGGGTGCGTTTAGGAGACCGGCTATGTCATGCAGGCGCTGAGCTTCGCTTTTCGTGAGCGCGGCGGCTTCAAGGCCGGCGACGGCCTCGATGCGGCGGACTCCGGCGGCGATGGCGGACTCGGCCAGGATGCGGAAGAGGCCGATCTCGCCGGTGGCCCGGGTGTGGGTGCCGGCGCAGAGTTCCATCGAGTAGCCGTCGAGTTTACCTGTTCCTCCGACTTGGACGACGCGCACGGTGTCGCCGTATTTGTCGCCGAAGAATTGCATGATATCCGCACGGCCACGCACTTCGGCGTAGGGGACCTCGGTCCAGGATACGCTGGCATTTTCGAGGATGCGTTCGTTTACCAATTTCTCAATGTCGCGCACCTGTTGCGGAGTCAGGGCGGCGCTGTTGAAGTCGAAGGTGAGTTTTTCGGGTGAAACGGCGGAGCCCTTTTGCGTGGCCTCGGGGGAGACGACTTCGTGCAGTGCCCAGTGGAGAAGGTGGGTCACGGTGTGGTGGCGCTGGATCGCCGCGCGGCGCGTGGCGTTGACGGAAATCTGGACTTCGTCACTGACATTCGGGGCGTCGGCGGAATCGAGTAGGTGGAGCCAGGTGTTGCCGGTCTTCTGGGTGTTTGCGACACGCCAAAGCTGTCCGCCCCGTGTGATCTCGGCTGTGTCGCCGACTTGTCCGCCCATCTCGGCATAGCAGGGAGTGCGGTCAAGAATCACTGCGGTGCGGTCTTTGATGGTCAGAACCTCGAGCACGCGGGCCGTGTCTGTAAGGGAGTCGTAGCCTGTGAAAACCGTGGGCGTGGTGGTTTCGATTTCGGAAAGTGTGATGACCTGTTTCTTCTGGGCCGCACGGGCACGCGCGCGCTGGGCTTCCATGAGGGTGTTGAATCCCTCGGTATCCACCGTGAGGCCGCGTTCGCGCGCCATGAGTTCCGTGAGGTCGAGAGGGAAGCCCTGTTCGTCGTAGAGTTTGAACGCGAAGGCGCCCGAGATTTGCGGGGAGTGTGGCTGCGAATGGTCCCGGGGAGCGCGCCCGCCCCGGGCGCCGTTTTCCGCGCCCTCGCGGGAAACCGCATCGTGCTCAGCGGTCCAAAGCCACGGGTAGGTTCCATCGGGCAGCTGAATTTTGGCATCCCATGGATTGCGGCAGATATATCCGAATTTTTCCTGCAGGTCGGCTTCGCCTCGGATCAGACGATCAAATGACTCCTCTTCCCAGACATGCACACCGGTTACATTGGCTGCCTTGTTGATGCGGTGGGCGGTGGTGGACTTGATTGCTTGGAGTATTTCGGTGAGAGAATAAAAAATGGATTCACCGTTGGGCTTTTCGGTCTTGGTTTGTGGCTCAAAAAGAAGGTGCACATGGTCGGGCATCACACATGCCGCATAAAGTTCGTAATGTGCATGATCGTGGCCATAGATGACACTTTCCAAAACGATGTCGCGCTCGGTGGGCGTAAGGTGGCGCTTTTCGCGTGTGGAAAATGTCACCATGTATTTTGCCCATGGTCGCTCGAAATGGGGAAGGTGGCGTTTGGAGTAGCGGACGCCGGCGGGGGCGCCGGCTGATGCGCCCGGGGCGGGCGCGGTCCCCGGGACGGCCGTAATGCGTTCGACCTCCTCGTTGAAGAGGGCGATCCCTTTATCGAGGGTTTTGTTGAAGGATTCCTCTTCGAGTTTCAGGACATCCTCGATGTGTTTCTGCTTGGCGCGGATTTCGGGGAAGACATCGCCCATCGTGCGTGCGAGCACATCGACGAGCTTGTGGAAAAACGGCGCGCGGAAACCGAGGGAGCGGCCGTAGCGGACAGCGCGGCGTAGGATGCGGCGGAGCACATAGTTCCGGTCGGTGTTGCCGGGTTGAATGCCGTCGCCGATGGCAAAGGTGAGCGTGCGGATGTGGTCGGCGATGACGCGGAAGGCGACATCGTTTTTTTCCTGTTCGGTGTCGCCAGTGGAGCCGCTGACAGGCAGCGTGGATCCGTATGTCTTACCACTGAGTTTTTCCAGTTCGTCGAAGATCGGGCGGAAGATGTCGGTCTCGTAGTTCGAGATGCGCGCGTTGGCGAAATCGGTGAGATTTTTTGTGCCTTGGATAATCGAGGTGACGCGTTCGAAGCCCATGCCGGTATCCACATGGCGGGCGGGGAGGGGAGAGAACGAGGCGTCCGGATTGGCATTGAACTGGATGAAGACGAGATTCCAAATCTCGATGCAGTCGGGGGAGCCTTGGTTGACCAGCGCGCCGCCGGTGTCGCCAGCGGGCGTGAGGTCGACATGCAGCTCCGAGCAGGGGCCGCAGGGGCCGGTTTCGCCCATCATCCAGAAGTTGTCCTTCTTGTTGCCGTTTACAATATGGACGGCTGGATCGAGTCCAGCCGCGCGGAATTTCTCGGCCCACATTTCCCATGCCTCCTCGTCGCGCGAGGCGGGGTCGCCGGGCTCGGGATTGTAGATCGTGGCGTAGAGGCGGGCGGGCGGGAATTTCCAACGACCGATAACGAGTTCCCACGCCCAGTCGATCGCTTCTTTTTTGAAATAATCTCCGAATGACCAGTTGCCCAGCATCTCGAACATCGTGTGGTGGTAAGTGTCGAGGCCGACATCATCGAGGTCGTTGTGTTTTCCACCGGCCCGGATGCATTTCTGCGTATCGGCGGCGCGGAGGTCAGAGCCCGGCAGCGCGCCCGCCCACTTGGAGACATCCGGCGCCTTCTGACCGAGGAAAAATGGGACGAACTGGTTCATGCCGGCGTTCGTGAAAAGCAGGTTCGGCGAATCGGGCATGAGGCTCGAGGACGGAACGATAGTGTGTTGCTTCTCGCGGAAAAAATCGAGGAACGACTGGCGGATTTGAGCGGATGTCATGGTTGAAAAAATGGTCGCGGTAGGAAACCCGAGTCCGGCGGGGTTGGCAATCGCGTTCAGGCGGGAGTTGCACTGCCGCCCGCTGCGGCGAGGACTTCGGCGGCTGTTTTAAAATGCATCTTGGCGTGGCTTTCGAGCGCTTCAGGGCCTTTGGATTGAATGAGCGAAATGGCGGCCTGCTTCACCTGCGCCGAGACGCCGCGAGGCAATGCCATGCCGGACTCACGGCCTTTTTCCTCCAGCCAATCGATGAATTTCTCGCGCGCCAGGATGGACGCCGCCGCGACAGCATAGTCCGATTCGGCCTTGGTGCGCTGGTCGAGTTGGATTTTGCGCCCTTTTTCCATCAGGGAGCGCTCAAGCACGCGCACATCGGCGAATTTGTCGGAAAGAGCCCGGGGGCAGTCGGGGCATAGACCGCAAAGATCTTCGATGACCCGTGCATGCCCCCATGCGAGGAGTCGGTTCAGGTTGCCGATTTTGCGATAGAGCTCATTGTAGCGCGGCGGGGCCACGGTCACGACGCTGGCTGGAACGCGGATCTTGCGGATGGCTGCTGCCAGCTCGCGGATGCGTTTGTCGCTGCCGATGGCCTTGCTGTCCTGGACTCCGGCATCGCGGAGTTTGCGGGCAATTTCGGGATTCACATAAACGCCAGCGATGACGAGCGGTCCAAAAAGGTCGCCCTTGCCGCTCTCGTCGATGCCGAAGTGCGGCTCGAACAGCTCGGGATTCTGTTCCTCTTCCTGCCCAAATGACGCCTCGCCCAGAACGCGCGGCTCGAGGGTGAAGAGAATGAAATCCTCGATGCCCTTGCCCTGGATGACGGCTTTCGGGCCTTTTTCATAAACAGCCACGGTGAGCTTCGGTCCGCGCGCGAAGTAGAGCATGTAAGGCCGCTCCTCAAACTCGTATCCCTCTCCAGCCAGAATACCTCGCAAGGTCTGTGCCTGCTCGCTTGTGAGCGGCGCCGTGTAGGTATTCAGAGGTTTTGCGGAAGACATCCGCGTGTTTTGTGCGTAATCCATCCGGCGTGTCGAGATGTTAAAAAATACCGCAGCTGATTTCAACAAGGCGCTCCAGAAATGGTTCCGAGCCCATGGCCGTGTCCTGCCTTGGCGGTCAAATCCATCGCCCTATGCCGTTCTGGTTTCCGAATTCATGCTCCAGCAAACGACGGTCGCCGCCGTTCAGCCGTATTTTCGGCGATGGATGAAGCGGTTTCCCGATGTCGCATCGCTCGCGGCCGCGCCTGAAGAGGAGGTCATGAAACACTGGGAGGGCCTTGGCTACTACTCCCGCGCTCGAAATCTGCACCGCGCGGCGAAGGCGATCGTCGCGCAGTTCGGCGGCAGTATTCCCGGCGACCTCGACCTCCTGCGCGCTTTGCCGGGAGTCGGGCCCTACACGGCTTCGGCTATTGTGGCTTTCGCCTTCGACAAGCCGGTGCCGGTTTTGGACGCCAATATCCAGCGCGTTATCGCCCGGCTTTTCGACTTCCAGGAAAACATCTCCACCGCTTCTGGAAAAAGATTTCTCGATCAAGCCGCGTCCTCCCTGCTGCCGAAAAAAGGCGGACGCCTCCACGCTTCCGCCTTGATGGATCTCGGCGCCACGCTTTGCCGCGCGGGTGAGCCGGATTGCGCCGCCTGCCCGGTCAAAGCCTTTTGCAGAGCCACAAATCCCTCCCTGCTCCCCGTGAAACCCGCCAAAAAAACCATCACGCAACAGGAAGACTGGCGCGCCGTCAGCATGCGCAAGGGCGGCGTTTTTCTCATCCCGTCCCCGGGTCCGACTTGGAAAGGACTCTGGCTACTGCCGCCCGGAGAGCCTTCCTCCGAGCCCCTTGCCGAGATCAGCTACGCGATCACCCGCTACAAAGTGCAGCTTCGGCTTGTGCAAGCGGAGCCGATCGCAGGCTGGCAGGTTTTTTCTCTTCAAAATCTGCCCCCCATGCCCAGTCCCCACCGCCGGGCGATCGAGGCCGTCCTCACGCGAAAAAACAATTTGTAACCCGCCGGACCATCTGGCACACCTCGCTCTGCATGAAAAAACTCCTCCTTCCCCTGTTGCTTCTTGCCGGCTTCACTGCGCTCCTCTCCGCCCAGGAATCGGGTGACATCCCCGGAACTCCTGTCGGCTACACTTCGCCGGATGCCATGCTCGGCTACTCGCGCTTCTGGTCGTATTACGATCCCTATCCCTCGAATTTCATCGGCTCGAGCGAGTGGTTCGATGGAAACGCCCTCACCGGCGACTGGTGGGGCGTCCGAAATTTTCTCGATGACAGTGGCGTGGAACTCTCCGCCAGCTACACGAACAACATCGCCGGCAATCCTGTTGGCGGCATGACCCAGAGCTTCGCCTATGCCGACAACTTCAGCTTCGGCATGCAGCTCGACTTCGAGAAGTTGATCAAATGGCAGGGCCTCACCCTTACCGTCAGCGCCCTCGACCGGAATGGCAGCAACCTCTCCGCACGCAACATCGGCAACCAGTTCACCGTCCAGCAGGTCTATGGCACCGAGACCGTCGTTTTTTATGCGCTCGTCCTCGAACAGCGCCTGCTCGAAGACAAGCTGGGCATCAAGCTTGGCCGGTTTTCGACGGGTGACGACTTCGCCTCCTCGCCCCTCTACTGGCTCTACATGAACAACGGCATCGACGGCAACCCGCAGGCCCTGCCCGTCAATACCGCGTTCACTTCATATCCCGCATCGGTTTGGGGCGCGCGCCTGCGGGTCGATCCCTCGCCTGAGTGGTTCGCCATGGGCGGTATCTATCAGGCCACATCCCTCAACCTCTACCGCGACCACGGCCTGGACTGGAGTATAAATAACTCCGACGGCGTGCTCATGATCGGGCAAGTAGGCTGGACTCCCGAGTTCTTCAAAAAACCCGCCGCCGCCTCCAAGCCATCCGATGGAAAATCCCTCGCCGAAGGCAAGACGGTGAAGCCTGTTTCGCCGGATGCCGGTATGCAAGGCCTGCCCGGCCACTATTGGTTCGGCGCCTACTACTCGCCTTGGCAGTTTGCGCAATTCGGTTCGACCGAGACCGCATCGAATTCCTACGGCTTCTACTGGCACGCCGACCAGATGGTCTGGCAGGAAGAGCCCGGCAGTGACCAGGGCCTCACCCTGTGGTCCGCGTTCGTTCTCTCCCCGCAGCAGAACATCTCGAAGCTCCCGTTCCAGGTGAACTCCGGCATCGTTTACAAAGGCCTCGTCCCCGCCCGCGATCACGACACCACCATGCTCGGCTTCGGTTATGGAAATTTCAGCGACGACTATGCCGGCACAGTCGCGGCGACCGGCGCAGGCACGCCTTCCTACGAAATCGCCCTCGAGGCCGGCTACCGCATACAGGTCACCAAATTCGCCTACATCCAGCCGAATGTGCAGTGGATCATCAATCCCGGCGGAACGGGAAACATTCCGAACGCCCTCGTGCTGGGCGCTCAGATGAATGTGACCTTCTAAAAAATGGCGCCGCGGCGACAGGCCCTTGCCATTTGTATTGCCGGGCTTGTCGCGCTGGCCACCCACGCGCCGGCGGAGGAGGAAAAAGCCGATTCCGCCGTTCTCATCGAATGGCTCCAGCAGGACGGGCGCGACTTGAAGGGCATTCCCTTCAGCGATGTCCTCGCAGCCACCACAGGCAAAAACATCCTCCCCGTTCCTCCCGATGCCGCCTGGCTTCGGCACCTCGCCACCGTGCTCGACCGCACCATCGCCGCGATGAACGATCCCGCGCACCCCATCCACTCCGTCGGCCGCATCAATGAAGCCAGTCGTTTCATCGAGGATCAACTGATGGCCGAGTGCAACAAGGAGCCCGGCTGGTCGTGCGGCATCCCGCGCACCTCCGCAGGAGAGGAGCAGCGCAGCGGCTACCCGGATCTCCGGCTCTCCGGCTCGTTCTGGAGGATCAATCCATCGTCTACCTCGACCCGAAACTCTTCGCCCGTGGCTCCAAGACCAGCACCCTCCGCACCTTCTACTACGAGCCGAAATCCACCACCAGCAAGGTGCACGATGACGCACGCCACCTCCTCGTTGGCGTCCAGCACAATGGCGGCGAGGGTGGGCAAATCCGCTTCGAGGAGTGGGACCTTGTCGATGTCTCCAAAATCAAAGTCCAGCTGAAAGCCGAGTTCCAAGCCTCCAATAAGGATTTGTATCGCAACGACACCATTCTGCTAAAAAGCTCTCCCGCGAAATCACCATGAACACACCCTCCACCATTTCTTGTCCCGCCCTCTCCGAAAAAGACCTGCCGCAATCCGGGGCGATCCCCGCCGCCCTCGCACTCTCCGCCCCCGTTCGCATGCAGCAAGGCTGGCTGGAAACCCCTCAACCCGGCTTCCTGCCGGCCGAAATTCGCGTCGGCTGGACCTCCTCCCGCCTCGTCGTCCTCGCCGAAATCCCCGACCAGGACATCTTCACCCTCGCCACAGGACCGAACCAAAGGACATGGGAACTCGGGGATGTCTTTGAGATTTTCCTGCAAGCCGAAGACCGCTCCGACTATGTCGAGCTCCATGTCACCCCACCGAATTTCCGCCTTCAACTCCAAATCGAATCCCTCGGCAAACCCGCCACCCAGCTCGACGACGGCGTGTTTTCCAGCCAAGTCGAAATCGACGCCGCAAATCAACGATGGACCGTTTACGCGGAGGTTCCCGCCAACCTCGTGAGCGGACGCGACCACATCCGCCCCGGCGAATCATGGCTTTTCTCCTTCAGCCGCTACGACGCCTCCCGCGACGGCCGCCCCCTCGTCCTGTCATCCACCTCCCCCCACCAAGCCGTAAATTTCCACCGCACCCACGAGTGGGGAAAAATCACCTTCTGTTAACCCCCGCGCGTCAGCGCGCCCGTTTCCTTGGAGGGACATCCTCCGGCATGTCCCATTTCTCTCTGTCAGCGCGGCAAGCTCATCGATGACCAGCCACGCCCAGCAGCTTCGCCCGCAACTCCTCGCGGGCTCTGAAAAGTAGGCTTTTCACAGATGAAACAGTCGTTTCCAAGACAGCAGCGATTTCTTCATAGGGCATCTCTTCGTAGCGGCGGAGAATGAGAGCCATTCGCTGTTGCTCCGGCAGCGCGGCGATTGCCTCTTCGATGGCCTTTTGCAGCTCCTTTTCCTCAAGCTTCTGCCCCGGCTCCATGGTTCCGAAATCCCGGATCTCGCACGGCGATCCGTCCTCTTGCTCCATCGGAACGAACCGCGCCCGGCCGCGCCGCCGCGTTTCGTTGAAGACCAAATTGCGGGTGATCGTGAGTAGCCAGGTTGTGAATTTCGCGCTGGCCACATAGCGCGGCGCGCTTTGCCACACACGAATGAAAACCTGCTGGGCCAAATCTTCCGCCGCGCCGGCATCGCCAAGCATTTTAGCAATCGTGCCGATAACCCGCGATTGATGCCTCTCGATCAATTCCTCGAACGCGCGCTCATCCCCCGCCGCCGTGCGCTGCATGAGTTCGGCATCCTCGGGCGGCATCACAGCAGGCGCGCCCTCCCCGTAACCAGTCGCGTGCGGAAGGTCTGAAAAGATTCGCCGAATTCGCGGTGGATCCATTCCTCAATGCCCACGGCGGCATCATTGAGAATAGCAAAAATCGTCGACCCCGAGCCGGACATCATCGCGGCCGAAACACCATTCTGTTCACGCAGAGCCTCCTTCAGCACCGGCAGGAGGAGATACTTGGAAAAGACAGGTGCCTCGAGGTCGTTCATCAGAGGGATGGAACCATGAAACTGCTGAAAAGTTGCCGGGGTTTTTTCCGAAGCCGCCCAGGCCTGATACGCCCACGGGGTGGGGATGGGAAAGGGCGGCTTCACCAGCAGGATATCCGCCGGTGGCAATCCCTTGAAGGGCTCGAGGATTTCTCCCCGGCCACGGCACACGGCAGGCTGGTATCTAATGAAAAACGGGATGTCCGATCCCATCGTGGACGCCAGGCGCTCCAGCTCGCTTGTCGGCAGCTTTGTTTCGAGAAGCCGGTCGAGCGACACAAGCACCGCCGCCGCATCGCTGCTCCCGCCACCCAGGCCCGCGCCGTGGGGAATGTTTTTTTGAAGATGGATATCCACACCGAAGCGCAAGCCGGTGTGCTCCGCAAAGACCGCCGCCGCGCGGTGGGCGAGGTTCGAGGCGTCGGCGGGGACGCTCGCATCGCTGCAGGTCAGGCGTATGCCGGATTCCCCCCGCAGGGTGATTTCCAGCCGGTCCGCCAGGGTGACCGGCGCCATGAGGGTTTCGATTTGGTGGAATCCATCCTCCCTCCGCCCCAGCACCCGGAGCGTGAGGTTGACTTTGGCTGGGGCGTCAATTGTCATGCGGGTTCGAACTATCCGCGAATGAACGCTTCCGCCAAAGAAAAAATCATCGTTGCCGTGGACGCGCCCGACGCGCCTTCGGCCCTCCGCCTTGTCGAACCCCTCGCCAACGAGGGCTGCCTCTTCAAAATCGGACTCCAGCTCTTTACGGCCGAGGGACCCTCCATCATTTCCAAACTTCAAGCCTCAGGCGCGCGGATTTTTCTCGATCTCAAATTTCACGACATCCCTAACACCGCCCGCGAAGCCGTGCATTCCGCCGTGCGTCTCGGTGTCGATATGACGACTATCCATCTCTGCGGCGGCCCGGAGATGGTTTCCGAATCCATCGCGGCAGCGGGTGGATCAAAAACCCTCGTCCTCGGCGTGAGCGTGCTCACCAGTATGGACGACGAATCCCTGCGCGCCGTCGGCGTTCCCCGCGCCGCCGAGGAGCAGGTCCTCCATCTCGCCGAAATGGGCCTCCGCTGCGGACTCCGTGGCATCGTGGCCAGCCCGCGCGAAATCCGCCCGCTGCGGGAAAAATTCGGCAACAGTCTTGTCATCGTCACTCCCGGCGTGCGCCCCGCAGGAAGCGATGTCGGCGACCAAAAACGCATCATGACTCCAGGCGATGCCGTGCGCGCCGGAGCCGACTACCTCGTCATCGGCCGCCCGATCACAGGCGCTC
This sequence comes from Terrimicrobiaceae bacterium, assembly GCA_044369905.1. GTDB lineage: Bacteria > Verrucomicrobiota > Verrucomicrobiia > Chthoniobacterales > Terrimicrobiaceae > UBA967. Next base: position 26,736 of record JBILWM010000033.1, read on the forward strand.
CTTCCCCCCTCGATTCCCTCCGCACCATCGCCGCCGAAATGCAGGCGGCGATGTAACTCTCGTCTCGGGGACCACGCCTCCCGTCCCCGGGCTTTCTCGGGTGCGCCCTCTTGCTCGAGTTTACGCAATCATACATCCCTTCCGATACGCGTTTTTCAATCCAGGCCGGACTTTAGCCGTTGCTGGGATTTGGCGTTGGCGTTGGCGGCGGAGTCGCTGTCGGGCTTGGCGGCGTGGGGCTTGGCGGCGTGGGGCTTGGTGGCGTGGGGCTTGGCGGCGTGGGGCTTGGCGGCGTGGGGCTTGGCGGCGTGGGGCTTGGCGGCGTGGGGGTCGATGTAGGCGCAGGCGCGGGCGGTGGCGGCTGAATCGGGTTCGTTTGAATCACCGGCGGGGGTTCCGCTTTAGTTGATTGACCCGCGATGCCTGTTCCCTCGCCTTGGGCTTGAGCTTCTACTTCAGCTTGGACTTCTGCTGCGATGGTGGCTGCCGCTTCCGGGGCAGCCACCGAGGTATTCAGGATGATTTGTTCGGCCTGTTGGGGCTGGGCTTGTGCCACGCTTCGCGCAATAGCCGCTGCGGAATCTGGCAACGCGGCCGCCACAGTTGCCGCGATTTGGGGAGCCTGCGAGGGAGCGGCCGTGGCCACTACTGCTGCAACTCTTGCCGCAGCTGTTGGAACGGCCGTGGACACCCTTGTTGCGATTTGTGCGGCGAAGGCAGGAGCCATGGATGTTACAGCGCCCGCAATTTGGGGCGCAAAGCTTCGCGCTCCGGTGGCCGCAGCAGCGGCAATATCCGGTGCGGCATCAGGCATGAGATTTGTGGCGAAGGCAGCAATCTCTGGTGCCGAGGATGGTTTCTCGGCCGAGAGTTGTTCTACGGTTTTTACAAGGGCGTCCTTCCCGATTTCAGTCGCATCTTCGATGGCGCTTTTCTGATTTGAATCCAGTGTCGAACTCGGAGCGGCTGCATTTTGCAGCAGGGTGGTTGTCACTACCTTGGCAGCGGATTCTCGCTGGCTTTTCACCGACTGGAGAATCGACAGACTCGACTCAGCTGGGATTTGAGTGGTTACAGGCTGGCTGACCGATGAGCCTTGGCCGTTTGCGCCTGGAGTCACGGTAACGCTCGTGGAAAATCCCCCTTTCACCGAAGCGGTAGCCCCGCCTTTGGTCGAAACGGCAACCTCGCCCGAGGCAACAGCAACACTGAGGCCTTTGGAACCGCCTTTCGCATCCCTCTGCAAGCCTACTTTGAACTCGGTGCCGCGAATTTCGGCTGTGCCAAGAGGAGTCGACACTGTGAGGCTGGAGCCAGGTTTCAATTTTTTGACCCCGGATGTCACATCCCCATATTCAAGGTATGTAGAAAGCTTGGAATTGCTCGGCTCTGTTTTCATCTCGCTCAAGGCTTGTTCCGAAACTTCCCAAGGTGCCTGAAGAAATTCCTCAACAACAAAGTTCGACTCCGCTTCGACCTGACAGGGCGTTTGGCTGGATTGGTCATAGAAGGGGACGCGTGTTGAGGATGAGGTTGAGGGCTTCTCTGCGGTGGCGGTGGTAAAATTCGAAGAAGGCGGACAGAGGTTCTCCTTGTTTGAATGGAAT
>JBILWM010000109.1:0-8680 GCA_044369905.1 Terrimicrobiaceae bacterium
GGCCTTCGCGGAGGCGGCAGCAGAGAAATGCTGACCACTGCCGGTTCAACCGCCGGATGCGGAAAACCGCATGTCCGGTGGTGTGGAAGGCTCACGGGGCGCAATCCCCGTGGGCCCATCCGATCCATGGTCGAAGGCGCGCGGCGAAGCGTATTTTGGGAGGGGCATCCTCCGGCATGCCCCACTTTTCAGCCGCGTAGCGGCGTCGGCGCGCGGCGTGGTGGGGACGGGGCGGTGTGGTTGCTACGCGTTTCATTTTTGGGACAAGCCGGAGGTTGTCCCTCCCATGGTCGAAGACGTGTGGCGGAGCGTATTTTGGGAGGGGCATCCTCCGGCATGCCCCACTTTTCAGCCGCGTAGCGGCGTCGGCGCGCGGCGTGGCGGGGACGGGGCGGGGTGGTTGCTACGCGTTTCATTCTTGGGACAAGCCGAAGGTTGTCCCTCCCATGGTCGAAGGCGTGCGGCGAAGCGTATTTTGGGAGGGGCATCCTCCGGCATGCCCCACTTTTCAGCCGCGAAGCGGCGTCGGCGCGCGGCGTGGTGGGGACGGGGCGGGGTGGTTGCTACGCGTTTCATTCTTGGGACAAGCCGGAGGTTGTCCCTCCCATGGTCACATGCGCAGTTCGTGAATCTCTCCTTGATAGGGCCACTCCTCTGTTTTCTGGCAATGGCCGTGGCGCACGGGGTTGTTGTGCACATAGTCCCATTTTTGATTGTAGCTCTCGCCGGCGCGGAGTCTTTGGTCCCAGAATTGTCTTTGCCAAAGGGGACATGTGTTTTCGGGTGATTCTTTCCATTTGCGGGCGACGGCGTTTTTCCAGAAGGCGACCCAGCGTTCGAGTAGGATATCGCAGTCAGCAAGAGGGGAGCAAAAGCGATGCAGGTGGTCCGGCAGGATCATATAGCGACCGACTAGCCAGCGTGATGAATTGGACCACGCCTCGCGGAGATGATTGTGCATTTCGAGGGATGCCAGAAGAGGTCGGCGCTCCTTTGTGCAAATGGTTAGAAAAATGATGACCGGCTGGCCTGCGCCGGCAAACAGAGGGAGGTGAATGGGTGAGCTACGACCGGCTTCTTGCATGGGGTCACGCAGTTGTTCAATCAGCGAATGTGTTCAACATATTTTTTGGAGGGATACAATCTTGGGACAAGCCGGAGGTTGTCCCTCCCAATTCAGCGGGCTGGAGGTTGTCCCTCCAGGATTTCGTCGAAGCGTTTTGTGGTGTTTGCGTAGAAGGGGTATTGGCCTTCGGGGGCGGTGGAGGGTTTGTATCTCCACTGCTTGTAGGTCCAGAGCCAGAGCTCGGGATTTTTAGCGATCATGGGTTCCATGATATCCCAGCAGGCTTGGGCGATGTGCTGGTGGGTGGCGTCAGGGGGCAGCGTGAGCGGGGGATGGTAAACGAGGCGGAAGCGGCCGTCGGCTTCGGGAAAAATCTGGCTGGGGACGAGGCCTGCGCCGCCGCGCTCGGAGAGGATACCGGCGATCGGGCTCATGGATGTCCAGAGGCCGAAACAGCGGACCGGCACGGCGCCGTGTTTGGGATGGATGCTGAGATCGGCGGCGGCGCCGACTTTTCCGCCGGCGCGCAGGAGCTTGATCATGCGAATGAGAGCCCGCGAGGGGGGAATAATGGTGTGGCCGCCTCTAGCCCGCAGGCTGTCGAAAATGGGGCCGAGAAGTGTGTTTTTAAAGGTCTGGGTGATGACCAAACCCGGCGTGACGGCGAAGGAACTGGCAAGGCTGATCCACTCGAAATTCGAAAAGTGGGTGAGGAAATAAACCCCCGGTGAGTTTTGGTCGCGGTGGATGGGATGGTTGTCGAGGCCCTCGACTCGAATGTAGTTCTGGTAATTTTCAGGGGTCAGATTCGACGACCAGAAGAGGCAGAGCATCGTTCGGGCGAAATTCTGGCACGACTTGCGAGCGATGCGGGCGCGCTCGGCGGGGGTGTGGGCGGATCCGAGTGCCACGCGCAGATTTTCGATGGCCACGGCGCGGCTGCGGGAATCCAAGTGGAAGAAAACAAATCCGAGCGCATTGGCGAGCGGTCGAAGGGCAGCGTAGGGCAGGCGAGGGACGAAGGCTTCTACAAATTTGAGCCCGAAAAATTCGAGTTTGTAGCGGAGGCGTTTGAGGCCTGACACGCTCGCCTGCGGAGTCTCGGCTATGGGATTTTCAGCGCTCACGGTGCTTGAAGAAAATGCCCGGCCAGCGTGAGATCGCTCGGGAAGGTGATCTTGAAATTGGGTTCGCCGTGGAGAACGGGGACGGGATGAATGCCATTGGCGATGAGGGCGGAGACTTCATCAGTAGCACCGGCGTGATGGGCCTCCAGTGCGGCGAGCAGGAGGTCGTGGCGGGCGATTTGCGGGGTTTGCATCGCAAAGAGATTGGCGCGGGGAATGGTTTCGGTGAGCGCTCCGCCGGCATCCGCGCGGTGCAGGGAATCGGTGACCGGATGGGCGGCCGAGGCGGCGTGGTGTGCCTCTGCGGCGGCGAGGACTTTTCGGATGAGAGCGGGAGTGACGAGCGGGCGGGCGGCATCATGCACGGCGACGAAGGCGGGTGGATTCGACGCGAGGGCCTGGAGTCCATGCAACACAGAGGCGCTGCGCTCGGCTCCGCCGGCGACGATGTCGCGAAATTTGGGGAACGCTGCAGCAAGCGCGGTGAATTCCGCGATGCGCTGCGGTGCGCACACCAGCACGGCGCGGTCGATAGACGGGCAGTCCTCAAAAGCCTGCAACGACCACTCCAGAACAGGCCGACCGCAGAGCGGGGCCATGAGTTTATCGAACCCCATGCGGGCGCTCGAGCCGGCGGCGACAAGAATGGCGGCAGTAATCATGGCTGATGAAAACTAACGCTGGCTGGCCTGGAGCGCACGGAGATTTAAAAGTCGAAGAATCCCTGATCGCTCGATTCGTCTTTTGGCTTGCGGCCTTTGGCTTGCGGCCCCTTCCGCCCGCTCATTCCGGCGTCCTTCTTCCAGAGGTCGATTTCTTTCTCGAGAGTGGCGAGGTGATTTTTTGCATCCCGGATGCGGGCTTCGACTGCGGCCCGCATTTTTGTGCCGACATTCTGACGATTGTCCGCATGCCAAAACTGCCAAGCGGGTGATGAGCGCGCCTCCCGGAAGCGGTTTTTCAAATCCCGGACCGTGCGTTCCATTTCCTTGGCGACCTTGCGGAGATGGTAAAGCGTGGAGCGGATCGCGCTGCCGCTCTCGTGGAGATCCGTCAGGGCGAGCAGAACCTCGAGGCGCTCGACATCCATCGCGGCATAGGCGTCCTGGAGATCATGCCAGAGGCGTTGGGTATTCGGATCGTCGCGTGATTTGCCGGTGTCGGGATGCAGGCGGCGGACGAGCACACGGTAGAGTTCCTTCACGCGGTCGGGGATATCCTCTTTTTTTCTGGAGACGGAAGCCGCCTGGCCTTCGCGTTTTTGTTTCCACTCCCGGTATTCGTTGAAGAGCTTTTTGTATTGCCTCTTGTCGAAATAATCCGGGTCCTCACCACAGGCGTAGCGAACATAGCTGCGGAATTCGCGTTCCTCGTCCGTGAATTTCCTCTCGGCGTCGGGGTCTTCCTCCGGTTCTGGTTCAGGTTCCGGCTGGGATCGATCAGGCTCGCCGCTGGCCTGGCGCTCCTCCCATTCCTGCTGCTCGCGAGCGATGTCGGCATAGATTTCGGAGGGATCACGCCCTGTGAAAAGCGCCTCCAGACCTGCCGCGCTCAGCAAATGCTCGAGGTGGTCGATCTTGGCGCTGAGTTGGCGCTCCTCGGCCAGAAGCGGGCCGAGCGTCTCCTCTTCCCAGCGCGTGTAGGCTGGGAGGATGGTTTTTTCAAACTCCTCGAGCGAGCTGGCGAGCTTCTCCATCTCGCCGATTTTTTTTCGGGCCGTGCGACCCGCCTCCTCGCGGAGCGGTTCCTGATCGAGAAGAATGATCCGCCTGTCGCTGGAGAGCTTTACAAATCGAGGCTCTGGAGCAGGAGATGTTTTTTTGCGGCGCTTTTTCATTTTTGAAACCTCGCAAGCGTATCAGCGGAGACAAAAAAAGACCGCTTCGAATTTGCATCGAAGCGGTCTTTTCGGGTTGAGTTTTTCTTGCTTACCGGACCTGCACCATGGCCGCGTGCTCTTCGTCCGAGCACGGGGCATTGAGCGGGACGCTCGTGGACTTGGAGGCATCGCCAACGATGCTATTTTGGAGCATGTAGGCTTCGACCTCTTCGCCGCTGATGTCTGCGAGCATTGTGCCGTTGATGACGACGCAGGGCGAGAGCGGTTGGCCGCTCAGTTGCTCCATCTCGAAGCGGTAGTTCGGATTTTGAATGATGTCCTTCTCCGTGTAGGGAAGTTCATATTTTTCAAAAACCGCACGCACGCCACGGCTCCATCCGCAGTGGGTCTTCAGGTAGGCTGTGATTTCAGGTTTGTTCATCGTGTAAGATACGAAGGAAGTGGCCGCGAGGGCTTACTTTTTCGACTCTCCGGGACGATATTCGTCTTCCGCGAACTGGAAGGCTTGGTCGAGACCGACCATGTCTTCGCCCGGACGCAGGGTGTCGAGCGTTTCGGCTTCCTTGCGGAGAGCTTCCTCGCTGTAGTTGGCGGCTTTGACCGAGAGACCGATGCGGCGCTCGGCTTTGTCCACCTTGATGACGCGGGCTTCGACTTCCTGACCGACTTTGAGCACGTCCTTGACTTTCTCGACACGGTCTTCGCTGATCTGCGAGATGTGCACGAGGCCGTCGATGTCGTCTTGGAGTTGGACGAAGGCGCCGAAGTTGGTGAGTTTCGTGATGGTGCCCTTGACGAGATCACCGATGCGGAAGCGGCCGTCGATTTCCTTCCAAGGATCTTGATCGAGCTGCTTGACGCCCAAGCTGATGCGCTGGTTGGTCTTGTCGATGTCGAGGACAACGGCTTCGAGGTCGTCGCCTTTTTTGAGCATCTCGCTCGGATGATTGATCTTGCGGGTCCAGGAGAGATCGGAGACATGGATCATGCCGTCGATGCCTTCCTCGAGTTCCACGAATGCGCCGTAGGCGGTCATGTTGCGGACCTTGCCCTTGACCTGTTTGCCGATCATGTAGCGAAGCTCGATCTCGTCCCATGGATTTGGTTCGAGCTGGCGAACGCCGAGGGAGATCTTCTGCTCGTCCTTGTTGACGCCGAGCACGAGGGCTTCGACTTCCTGACCGAGTGTGAGGACATCCGATGGACGCGCGATGCGCTTGGTCCAAGAGAGTTCCGACACGTGGATAAGGCCTTCGACGCCATCTTCGATCTGAACGAACGCGCCGTATGGCATGAGGTTCGTGACTTTGCCGGACACTTTCTGACCAACGGGGAAGCGCTCTTCGATTTTGTCCCATGGGTTCGACTGCATCTGCTTGAGGCCGAGGGAGACGCGCTCCTTGTCCTTGTTGATGTCGAGAACCTGGACGGTGAGTTGCTGGCCGACTTTGATGAGTTCGGATGGGTGGTTGAGACGGGCCCAGGACATGTCGGTGACATGCAGGAGGCCGTCGATGCCGTCGAGGTCGATGAACGCACCGAAGTCGGTGATGTTTTTGACCGTGCCGACGATTTTATCGCCGATGGTGACTCCACCGAGGAAAGCTTGGCGTTTCTCCGAGCGTTCTTGCTCGATGATTTCGCGGCGGCTGAGAACGACATTTTTGCGGTCTTCGTTGATTTTGACGATCTTGAAATCGTAGGTATTTCCAACGAACTGCTGGAGGTCCTTTGGAGGCACGATGTCGATCTGGGATGCTGGGAGGAATGCCTCCACGCCCACATTGACAGTGAGGCCGCCTTTGACGGCGCTGCGGACTTTGCCTTTGATGAGGCCGTCGCCCTTGAAAACTCCAACGATTTTTTCCCAATTCTGGCGCTGGGATGCCTTCTCTTTGGAGAGAACGACCATGCCCTCGTCATTTTCGAGGCGTTCGAGGAGAACTTCGACTTCGTCGCCGAGTTCAACGGATTCGGGTTCGTCGAATTCCGAGGCGGGGATCACGCCTTCGCTTTTGTATCCGATATCCACGAGGAATTCCCGTGGTCTGATCTCAAGGATGTGGCCCTTGACGATGCTTCCTTCGCGGTAGTTTTTGACCGAGTTGGCGATCAATTCTTTTAATGCTGACATATGGTTGATGGTTCCTTGTTTTGGTTCGCCACCGGCCTCAAGCAGGAAAGAGAGGGCGGCTTGCGGCCACGTCGACCGCGTGCGAGGTTCGACCGGACGAATCCGGGCTATGGGTTCCGGCAAACTTTGCTTCCCGCCGGATGGGAAAGTTTCAGTCGAGAGGACTTAGGCTTTTTCGACCTGCCAGTATTCGAGATCCACGAGCGTGTCGCGACCGAAGATGCTGACCGATACGCGGAGTTTGCCGCGCTCGGGGTCGATCTCCTCGACGAGGCCGTTCTGGTTTTGGAATGGGCCGTCGGCCACTTTGACTTTGTCGCCGATTTCGAAATGGATCTTTGGTTTGACGGTATCCTCGCGGTCGCGGATCTGAGCGAGCAGGCCCTCGACTTCCTTTGGACGCATGGGAATTGGGCGGTCTTTCGTTCCGGCGAATCCAAGCACGCCTGCTGTGTCTTTGATGAAATACCAAGTCTTCTCGACGAGTTGGTTGTTTTCATCGAGAAGGTGCATATTGACGATGAGATAGCCCGGGAAAAACTTGCGGGTCGTCTCGGTCTTTTTGCCCCGCTTGATTTCCTGCACGCGCTCAGTCGGGATGAGGACCTCGAAGACGACATCGGACATTTCGTCGGTGATGATACGGCGGTCGATGTTGTCTTTCACTTTCTGCTCCTGTCCGGAGAGGACATGAACGACAAACCATTGATCTTTCGGGGCTAAAGCCATTTTATAAATTCCGTTTGGGGGATTATGGGTTGGTCAGGAAACCTACCACGTTAATGAGAATGAAGTCGAAGAATGCGATGTAGCCGCCAAGGAGAACCATGGCCACAAATACGACCACTGTGGAGTCTGTGAGTTCTTTGTATCGGCGGAATCCTTTTTCATTGGGATCCCAGGGCCATTGGGCCTTGCCGAGTTCCACCCGGACTTCGGAGGTGAACTTGCGGATTTTTGAAAACATCGGGTTTGAATTGTTAAGAAGGAGCCACAGGCCAGGAGGGACTTGAACCCCCAACCGACGGTTTTGGAGACCGTTGCTCTACCAATTGAGCTACTGACCTTCGGAATTTGACTCCGGCCCGCTTTTTTAAAGGCGGGCGCTTGTGGTGTGTTAGGCGATGATATCACCCACGCGTCCGGCACCCACGGTGCGGCCGCCTTCGCGGATAGCGAAGCGGATGGTTTTTTCCATCGCGATTGGAGTGATGAGTTCGACTTCCACGGAAACGTTATCACCGGGCATCACCATTTCAACACCTTCTGGCAATTTCACAGTTCCGGTCACATCAGTTGTGCGGAAGTAGAATTGCGGGCGGTAGTTGGTGAAGAACGGAGTGTGGCGGCCACCCTCGTCTTTACTGAGGACATAGACCTCGGCTTTGAACTTGGTGTGGGGCTTGATCGAACCGGGCTTGGCGATAACCTGGCCGCGTTCGATTTCTTCTTTCTTGGTGCCACGGAGAAGCACACCGACATTGTCGCCGGCTTCGGCGCTGTCGAGGAGCTTGCGGAACATTTCGATGTCGGTGACGGTTGTCTTCTTGGTGTCGCGAAGACCAACGATTTCGACTTCTTCCATTTTCTTGAGGATACCACGTTCGACACGGCCGGTGGCGACGGTGCCGCGACCTTCGATGTTGAACACGTCTTCAACGGGCATGAGGAAAGGAAGATCCTTCGGACGCTCGGGCTGCGGGATGTATTCATCCACGGCTGCCATGAGGGCGAGGATTTCTTTTTCGTATTCCGCATCACCTTCGAGAGCCTTGAGGGCGCTGCCTTTGATGATTGGGATGGTGTCGCCTGGGAACTCGTATTTGCTGAGGAGTTCGCGGACTTCCATTTCGACGAGCTCGAGGAGGTCTTTGTCGTCAACCATGTCAACCTTGTTCATGAAAACAACGATCGAAGGCACGCCGACCTGACGGGCGAGAAGAATGTGCTCACGGGTCTGAGGCATCGGACCGTCAGCGGCGCTGACGACGAGGATCGCGCCGTCCATCTGGGCGGCACCGGTGATCATGTTTTTGACGTAGTCGGCGTGGCCGGGGCAATCAACGTGTGCGTAGTGGCGATTTGCGGTCTCGTATTCTACGTGGGCTGTGTTGATCGTGATGCCGCGCTCTTTCTCTTCGGGAGCGGCGTCAATCTCGTCATATTTTTTTGCAGTAGCTCCGCCGCTTTTAGCCAAAACGGTGGTGATTGCTGCTGTGAGTGTGGTTTTACCGTGGTCAACGTGGCCAATCGTGCCGATGTTGACGTGCGGTTTGTTACGCTGGAACTGTTCTTTTGCCATCTTGATTTTTCGGTTGGTTTTTTATGTGCGGGACGATGTTGGTGGAGCCCATGACCGGGATTGAACCGGTGACCTCGTCCTTACCAAGGACGTGCTCTACCGACTGAGCTACATGGGCATTTGGCGGCCGGAGCCGCGGTGTTTGCACATCGACCTGCGTTATGTTTTCCCGGTGGAAAAAGGCGACGACGCTACCCGCTCCCGCATTTGC
>JBILWM010000110.1:0-8608 GCA_044369905.1 Terrimicrobiaceae bacterium
CCCAGTCTCGCATGTCAGGAGGAAGCAGCATGGGTGTATCACGGTCGATGTTGACGAATTTTGCCATATCAAATTGCACAGCAAGAACTAGGCCAACTTAAAGCATCAAGTCCGACAGGCTGCTAGATTTTTAATATGCCTGACCTAATCCACGTCAACTACGCCACCACCGGCGAAAGCACCTCCATCGACGCGCTGGGGATGCGCGAAATGCAGGCGCGGGCCTACGCGGCGCGGGCCTCGCAATACCTGCTGCTGAAAGCTCCACCCGCCTCCGGCAAGTCGCGGGCACTCATGTTCATCGCCCTCGACAAGCTGCACCATCAGGGACTGAAGAAGGCCATCATCGCCGTGCCGGAGCGTTCCATCGGCGGTTCCTTCGACAGCACGCCCTTGAGCAAGCACGGCTTTTTCTCGGACTGGACGGTGCCGCCGCAGCACAATCTCTGCACTCCGGGCGGCGACGCGGGGAAGGTGGGTGCCTTCAAGGATTTCCTCGCAGGCGACGGGCGTATCCTCATCTGCACCCACGCCACGCTCCGGTTTGCATTTGAGCAACTGGACAGCGCCGCCTTCAACGATTGCCTGCTCGCGGTAGATGAGTTTCACCACGTCTCGGGGAGCGAAGACAGCCGATTGGGAGAGTTGGTGCGCGGCATCATGAGCGGCAGCACGGCTCATCTGGTCGCGATGACGGGCAGCTACTTTCGCGGGGACAGCCAGCCGGTGTTGCTGCCGGAGGATGAGGCAAAGTTCACCGGCGTGACCTACAACTACTACGAGCAGCTCAACGGCTACGAACACCTGAAGTCGCTCGGCATTGGCTACCATTTCTACCAAGGCCGTTATCTCACCGCCATTGGCGACGTGTTAAACACGGACAAGAAAACCATTTTGCACATCCCGCACCCCCGTGCTGGTGAGTCCACAAAGGACAAATGTGGCGAGCTAAACACGATTCTCGATCTAATCGGCACCGTGGAGTTCACCGACCCGGCTACGAGCGTGCTGCATGTGAAGCGTAAGACAGACGGTAAGATCATCAAGGTCGCCGATCTAGTCGATGAAGGCGCAAACCGTGACCGCGTGATGGGTTACTTGCGAAATCTGGAGAAGCCAGAGGACATGGATCTCATTATAGCTGTTGGGATGGCGAAGGAAGGCTTCGACTGGAAATTCTGCGAGCACGCCCTGACGGTTGGCTATCGCGGGTCACTCACGGAAGTCATCCAAATCATAGGGCGCTGCACCCGTGACAGCGTGGGCAAGAAACACGCTCAGTTCACCAATCTCATCGCTCAGCCGGACGCCAAGGATACGGATGTGGCGCTTTCCGTGAACAACATGCTGAAAGCGATCACTTGCTCCCTGCTCATGGAGCAAGTGCTGGCACCGGTCATCAAGTTCAAGCCGAAGCAAGACGGCGAGGTGACGCCCAAAGGTGAGATCCGCGTGAAGGGACTCAAAGGGGCCACGACAGAGCGCGTGAAGAAGATCATCGAGCAGGACATCAACGACCTGAAAGCTGCCATCCTCAGCGACGACGCGGTAACAAAGGCAATCGCGGGAATCGTGGACCCGGGGGTGCTGAACAAAGTGCTCATCCCGAAAGTCATCGAAACCAAATACCCACAGCTCACCAAGGACGAACAGGAACAGGTGCGCCAGCATGTGGTGGCCGACTCGGTGATTCGGGGCGGGGAAATCGAAGTGGTGGGCGACAAGCGTTTCATCCGCATGGCCGGGCAATTCATCAACATCGACGACCTGAGCATTGACCTCATCGACTCCATCAACCCGTTCCAACGCGCCTACGAGATTCTGTCGAAGGACGTGAATGCCCCGACGCTGAAAGTGATTCAGGACTGCATCGCTGCCACACGCATCCAGATGACCGATGAGGAAGCAATTCTACTTTTCCCAAAGGTGAAGGCGTTCGTCCAAGAGAAGAGACGGCAGCCCAACATCAACGCCCTTGACCCGCTGGAGCAGCGTATGGCGCAGGCGCTCATCTTCATCCAGAAACTCCGCCAGCAACGCGGCAAGTAAGCCATGACTGACGAGGAACTCGACAAGTTGATCGCTGCCGACGATTTGGGCCTGACCAAGCCGAAGCCCAAACGCACGCCCCAGACGACCGAAGAGGAGCGGCTGCTGGAAGGTTTTCAGGAACTCATCCGCTTTGTGGAAACCACGGGGGCCGCACCGGTGGAACTCGGAGCCGGGATGAATGAGCGCCTGTTATTCACTCGGCTGAATGCCATCCGCAAGAATCCGGCGCAGTGCGAGCGGCTACTGCCTTTTGATGAATACGGCCTGCTGAAAAGTGAGCTTGCCGCACCCGTGCAGGAGACTCCGAAACCAGCGACTATTGACGACATTTTGGACGATGCGTTTCTCGACGAGTTGGAAGCGGGAGCGCCGGATATTTTCACCATCAAACACATCCCGCTCGCCAAAGACATCGAAGCCCCGGACTATGTGGCACAGCGGAAGCCGTGCAAAGATTTCGCTGTGTTTGAGGAGCAGTTCCAAGACTGCCAGAAGGAACTCAAAGCCGAGAAGCGGCGGCTGCTGCCCTTCGCGAACGAACAACAGATCGAGGTGGGCAAGTTCTATGTCCTCCGTGGCATCCTGCTGCTCGTCACCGAGGTCGGCAAACGAGTGGAGAAAAACGGGAAGTGGAATGCTCGGCTCCGCTGCATCTTCGAGAACGGGACCGAATCGGACATGCTGCTGCGCTCCCTCGCCAGCGAGCTCTACAAAGACGGTCGCCGCGTGACCGAGTTGGATGAGAAGGCGCTGGCCGCGATGCTGGTGACCGACGACGACGAATCCGCCGGGTTCATCTATGTGCTGCGCTCCCTGAGCGAGCATCCCGACATCAAAGCCGTCCCGAACCTCTACAAAATCGGCCTCGCCCGCCGAAGCATCGAGGGGCGCATCCAGAATGCCGCGAATGAACCAACCTACCTCATGGCTCCAGTCGCTCTCGTGAGCACCTTCCAATGCTACAATGTGAATCTGTCGAAGCTGGAGAACCTGCTTCACCGTTTCTTCGACCACGCCACGGCCAAAGTCCAAGTCACCGATGCCCAAGGCAACTACCACACCCCGAAGGAATGGTTCAGCGTGCCAATTGAAACCATCGAAACGGCGGTGCGATTGCTCATTTCCGGCGAGATTGTGAACTACCGCTACGATTCAAACTCTGGGCAAGTCCAACTGATACTTCAGTCCAAAAAATAAAAGGTAAAAGGGGTCGGGCATTAATAGTTGACATTTCGTTTCATTTTTCCACATGCGTTTGATCCCTGATTGCTTGCGATAAATTTTGAACAACGGACTCGACGGATTGGATTTTGAAGTGGTGAATGCTTTGGCAATGGGTTCGAGGTTTCCAGTGAGCGGTGCGAGTAGCGGCGGCGGGAGATCAGCGAACGGCGGCGGGAGATCAAAGCGAGGCATGGGCTACCGCCTGCCTTTGAGTGAAGTGGGGCAAGGTGTCGCCTGCCAAGACGCTGTTTTACCAAGACTGGCTGGATTTTTTTCTGGATGACGATGACCTTCACTTCCGCGCCGTGGTGGTGCCGGATAAGAGTGTGCTAAATCATGACAGGTTCGGCCAAACGCATGCTGAATGGTATCACAAGTTGAATTTCGCGCTGCTTTCCGTGTTGCTGAAGCCGGAGAACAAGCACCGTATATACATCGATCTGAAAGACACGCCCAGTGCCCACAAGATGACGAATTTGCATGAGGTGCTGTGCAACAACGCTTATGAGTTTGACCTGAAGATCATCGGGCGGGTGCAGGTGGAACTGGAAAGTGACTGGAAGGCCATTCCAAGCTGAAAATGGCTGAGGCCGCCCCTTGCGGGACGGCCTTGAAATCTCCTTTCACACTTGGTGGAAGAGAATCTAATAACAGACGCACCCAGCATCCGAATGTCAAACTTCTTTATCCTGCGGTTAAAAACACAAAAGGCCTCCGCTGAGCGGCATCCCAACTCCTTCTGCCGTAGATGGATGAGATGCGATAGTCGCCCATCAGCACTCACGGCGCGTAAATCGCTAACTCTATGAACCAAATCAACGAATCCATCGTCGAAGACGCCGCGCTCGATTCGTGAAAAATCGTGCTCTTGGTGGTTAAAAAATCTCATTACTCAGGGGCCTCTGTTATTATTTGAATGGGAATGGCTTTATTGGAAAAATAGGGGCCATCCGGTTTCCTCGGGATGCGGAAGCCAGTGGGCGGAGTTCAAGATGTCTCGCTCTACATCTTTGCAGAATTCGCCTCGTTTCACGCAGCCGGTAGCCACCTGCGTTTTCCATAGCTGTTTTCGATAGCTTGACCGATCTTTCCTCGGAGGATAGTGGGGGCTGCTCCGATGACGAAAGTTACCAAGTCTGGAAAGAAAGGGTCCATGTCGGCCAGTCGCTCCACCTTGCGCTCAAGAGGGCGGGTTTTTTATTTCAGGGTGCGAGAGGCCTGCTTTTCGCGGAAGGCGGTGATCATTCTGGCGGCGAAGTTCGTTTTTTTTCTGGGTGCCTTGAATGCGTTGTTGCTTGCTCCAGTGGGGCGGGCTTTTGTGGATTGGATTTCTGAAGCGAATGCGAGAATCAGCGCCGCTTTGCTGGAATTCTGCGGAATCGGAACCGAGGTGCAGAACGCCACGATTTTTTCCGATTCGAGCGCCTTGACCGTTCTCGGCGGTTGCAGCGCGGTGGAGGTCTGGTTTTTTTTGGTTGCAGCCATCCTGGCTTTTCCTTGTTGCGTCCTGTGCAAGATCGCGGGCCTGTGCGCCTCGCTGGCTCTTGTGCAAGGCATCAACCTCCTTCGTATCACAACGCTTTTCTGGCTCACGCGGCTTTCCTCTCACAGCTTTGAAATCGCCCACGAAGCGATCTGGCCTGCCCTGTTGAATCTTTCCGCGATCGTCTTTCTGGGGATCTGGCTGGCGTGGGCAACGAAAATTCCGGCAAAACAATGAAAGGGGGAATGCCAGCGGGCCGGTTTTTACTGCGCTTCGTGCTGCTCTTTTGTCTCTTGCAGGCCTCTTGGATTTTGTGGGGAGACAGCTACCGCGTTGTGTTTCGAGCCATGTCAGCCATCTCCCTCAGCCGGGGAGACGCACGCCAAGAGTTGTCCCTCGAGCAGGTCAAAACAGCACGGGGAGACACGCGCGTGGTGATCGTGAACCGCTCCCTCATGGCGGCGGATGGCTCCGGCCCGGTTCGGAATCTCGACTTCCATTCCCGGTCCTTGGGGTGGAGTCCAGCATGCCTCCTCTCGGCGTTGATTCTGGCGTCCTCCGTGCCATGGCCCCGGCGGCTCAGAGCCTTGGGCCTTGGCTTGATTCTTCAACACGGGGCCATTCTGGTATTGCTGGGCTTCTGTGTGTGGTTGGACTCCGCCGCTCTCGGGCTGGCGCACATTCCGCCGGCCAGTGAGCGGATGCTTGTGGCGGCTAAGGAAGGCTTCTTGCACAATCTGCCCCTTGCCCTGCCGGTCTTGATTTGGGCTTTCATGCTCTATGATAAAAATGCGTTTTCCGACGCGCGGAGCGCTTGGCCATCTGGGCGGGACCCGTTGTCGAGGCAAAAGAAGTTACGAAAATGATGCATTCGGCATCTTGAAAAACGCTCCGGCGCGAGATACACACACGGCCCTGCATAGATGCCCGATTTCAAAAAAACCTTCTTCTTTCTCTTTCTGGCTTCGTTTCTCTACACAGCCCGCGCAGAAGTTTTCGTTTATGACCGGGTGGGCGTTCTGACGGCGGCCATTGGCACGGATTCGAAGTCCGCCGTCTATGCCATGGATGCCTCGCAGAATATCTTGGCCGCTTCATCCAGCCAGCCGCTGGGCGGTGCGCCGGGCGGTCAAATTCTTGTCACCGCGACGCCTGCTCCGCTCACCAATCCCGCGAGCACAGCCATCTCCGCCACGGTCAATCTCGCGAGTTTGGGCGGAAACGCGACAGCGGCGCTGAGCGATGCGGGGACGAATGGGGATGTCACGGCGGGGGATGGAACATTTTCACTTTTGGCAAACATTGGCGCGGATACTTCGCTGGGCGCGCAGCTGCTCACGGTGACCTACACGGATGCGGAGGGACGCACTTGGCAGGATCTCATTCCTATATCGCTCAGTGCAGGAGTGCCGACCATGCCGCTGTGGGGCTATGCCATTCTGGGAGGGGCTTTGTTTCTTCTCATGCGTGGCCGGTTGCCCAAGCGGGTGGCGGGATGCCTGCTGGCGCTCGCGCTGCTCGCGCCAAGTGCACAGGCGCAGAATAATCCGATGTGGCAGAATGTGCCGCTGGATATGACACTCTCGGGTGGGGCTCTTTTGCTTGGGAGTCCAGCCCAGCTGCAGGGTGGAGCGAGTTTGTCGTCTCCGAAAAAAAGCTTGGCGCTTCCTACGGCGATGGCAGTGCTGTCTTCTCCGCAGCCCATCGATCCCGATGTGGCGGCGCTGGCGGCGGCTCTTGGTGAGGGACAGGCGGTGGCCGGAGAGCCTGCCGGAGCCAAGGCTCTGCGGATTTACAACTGGGTGCGCAATACGATCGACTACCAACACTACCACGGGCTGGTAAAAGGTGCCGCCTTGACGCTGCTGGAGGGCTCGGGCAATGACTTCGATCAATGCGCTCTACTTCGTGATTTGCTTGTGGCAGCGGGCTACGCGCCCTCGAGCGTGAAGCTGGTGCGCTTGAGCAACGCGGTGACCTATGAGGACCTGCGTGATTGGCTCGGTCTCGTCGACGAGCCGTTTCCAGGCAAAACATTCGCTCAGGCTTTTGGATTTGCCTCGCCCTACGAAAGTGGCGTGAGCGATAAAGTGGCCAAACAACTCGCCTTTGCGCAGGTTTTTTTGAACAATCGTGGTTCGGGCACCGTGCTTGCCAGCGACGGGCTGACGGCCTACCTGCCTTTCTTTCAGGACTATTTGGTTTTCGACCGTGTGCTCGTGGGGCTCTCGTTGGATGGGGGAAGTCGTTTTTTCCCACTCGACCCATCCTTCAAAAAATACTCCAAGGGACCGGCATGGGATTTCGCGAATGCTTCCGGCTATTCACGGGCCACCTTGCTGGCGGCGAGCGGCGGGACGGGAGATGGGAATGCGGTGGTGGGAATGAACGCAACCGCTGTGGGAAACTACTTGAGTGCCAGGACGGCGGCGTTGCTGCCGACTTTTGGATCGATGGGATTGAAGGATGTGGTGCAGGGACGATCGATTATTCCTACGGTAGCGTCCACGATTGGGGAGGCTTGGCAGGTTCCTGCACACATCCACGCCGGCGATTTCTTTTTTGGCGGGAGTGATCTTGATTCTGTGGAGTATGCCTCCCTGTTCTTCGACTCGGTGGATGATGCGAATTTTGCTCCCTACAAGACGAAGGTGCGTTTCAGCTCCACGGCGGCTTCGGGGTTGGACTACGAGTTGCCCACCGCTGATTTGAAGGGTCGAAAAATCACGCTCACCTTCAATGGAACCACTGCGGAATTACGCTTCGATGATGACACGCTGGCCGATACCGGAGCGCTTGGCTCGGCACTGGCGATGAATCTCACGATTTCGGTCACCCATCCCGGGCGCGGGGTGGCGAACCAGGCGGAGACGAAGACCTACCTCAAACAAACCTCGGGCGGGGATGCGTGCTCGTATGCGATCATCTACGGATTCGATGCCTCGGAGCGGCTTCTGGCCAAGAGGCAGGAAAAACTCAAGTCTTACAAGGATGCGAACAAAGCCGACGACTCGCGCGAGGTGCGCACCGAGCTTCTCAATATCATGGGCCTCACCTGGCTCTACCAATCCTCGCTGGCCAACAATCTTCTGGCTTCGCAAAATCGTATCATCCCGCTTTCCCATCACCGCTTCGGACGCATGGCGCAGGAGGCCGGATTTTATGTGGATGTGGGGCTCCAGTTTTCCAACGACCGCTCGGAGGATGGCGTGGAGGACGATGGTCGCTGGGAGAATGTTTTCCACCTGGGCTCACTCTTTGCCAGCGCGCTGGAGCACGGAGTCATCCAGCAGATGCAGCTGAAGACGGACGGCTCGTCCTATGATGCGGTATCCACCGTGAACATCCTGCGCGAGGCCAACAAAGGGGTGGGAGGACAGAAGCTCTTCCTGGCCAAGTCGTCGAACTGGGCGGCCATCAAGCCGCAATTGGTCGGAGCGGCCTACACCAGCAAAAACGGCGTTCCCGATCTTGGGGAATTCACGGATACAAATAACAATGGCATCCGCGACAACGGCGAGGCTTGGACAGACAAGCCCATACGGGACAACCTCGAGTGGCTCATCAACAACAAGCAAGCCCAGCTCTTCCTCCCCGCCAACGGCAATGTGGTGCAAGGCATTTGGAATGGCTCCGGTTGGGTGATTCGCAGCCCATACATCGCTGGTATGATCATCAGCGGCGGATACAGCGGAGGCTATGCTACCAGCCTGGGGAAAGTGGCCTCGCCAGTCATCGCCACCAGCTATTCCTACAACCCGGTTTCCATCTCCAAGCCGCCATCGGTTCCCGTGATCTCGGCCCCGGCAGCGGTGTCGGCACCCAAGGTCTTCGCGGGCGATCCGGTGG
>JBILWM010000111.1:0-8348 GCA_044369905.1 Terrimicrobiaceae bacterium
GCTGAACTTTGAAGCCGATGGACGGGGGTGTTTTGGTTTTTTCATAGCCTGCCAAGTGGCAGGTTTCAAACATCCCGTCCATCTCTCCTTGAGGTGCATTTTTTTCCTCTATGGGATGCCTGTGATTCAATATCGCTGTTTTTGAGCAAACGGGCAGCGTTTTTCTCGATCAGGTTCCTGAAAGCCGATAGGAAGCAAGCATGTCGAAAACCGCGATTATCATACCTGCCCGCTGGGCCTCGAGCAGACTTCCCGGCAAACCCCTGCTCGACCTTGGCGGAAAGCCCCTCGTGCAACATGTCTGGGAGCGCTGCCAAAAGGTCCGCGAAGCCCAGGAGGTCATCATTGCCACCGATGATATGCGAATCGCGGAAGCCGCTTTTGAATTCGGTGCCGAAGTGGCGCTCACTTCGCCCAAGCACCCGAGCGGCACCGACCGCATCGCGGAGGTGGCCAAGAAGCTGGCAGGTTTTGATGTGATCCTGAATGTGCAAGGAGACGAGCCCTTCATTGAACCTGCCCTGATCCGCCGACTCATTGAAGTTCTTCAAAAGGAAAAAAACCTCGCCATGTCCACCGCAGCCTGTCCGCTGGCACCCGGCGAATTGGAAAATCCCAACTGCGTAAAAGTGGTCACCGGCATCACAGGCGACGCCCTTTATTTCTCCCGCAGCCCGATCCCGTGCGACCGCGATAGCGACACGAACCCCGCCCGTCTGCGCCACCTCGGCATCTACGGATATCGCAGGAAATTTCTGTTGGATTTTGTGAAGTGGAAGCAAACGCCTCTGGAAAAATCGGAAAAACTCGAGCAACTCCGGGCCTTGGAACACGGCGCAAAAATCCGCGTCATCAAAACCAAAGCCGCAGGCCCTGGGGTCGATACCGAAGACGACGCCAAAAAGGCCGCCAAACTTTTGGCAAACGGCCGAAAGAAATCCTGAGCCCTAACCTCCCCAGCGGGCACCCTTGCTGAGGGCAGGCGTCCAATTTCGGAGGTGGCCATAGGAGTAATCCGTCTTGCCGATGGCTCCAATCATCCGCTTACCCGTCGCGCGCTTCCATTTCTTGCTCATGCTTTCACCGGTGTGACAGCTCCAGCTTTTGATGAAGGCATCGCGGGTGAAGATATCCCTGTGGACGCGGCCGAGTTCGTTTTCATGCAGCCAGCTTTTGGATCCGCTATCGATTTCGTTGCTGTAGTCGAACATCCAGCACGCCCGGTTTGAGTGTCCGTAGTATTCAAAATTCGCAATCTTCACGCGATCCCTCGGCTGTCCGGCATTCAAATACTCAATGAGTTCATCGCCCTCATCGAACCACACGAGGTTCACGCCGAATTTGTCCCGCACGGAGACGATGTTTGCGATGAGGTCCTGTTTATCCTGTCTGGAAGCGCGGCGCAGGTAGCTTGGCTTGTGGACGAGCCAGGTGATTTTTGCACCCGGACCGAGCTTGGATTGGATTTCCTGTATGCGAACTCTGGCCGAGCGGATGAAATTTCCCCACCAGCGGTCATGGGGTTCGGCCTTGAACTTCTCCCACTCGTGCAAGGAAGGGCCTCCGCTCACGAGGATGTATTCGCGTTCCACCTCGGCCCTCGCTGTGAGCAAGCCGACCATAAAAACCAGTGCCAGTAATCGAACCATGCCGACAGGTTTGGCACAGACGCCGATTGATCAAGAATATTTCCGCTGCGCAAAATGCCTCGAGCAACTTTTGCTGATCATATCGCCGCATTGCTGTATGAGTTTCGACCATGGAATTCATCCCTCTCCTCGCGCTGGGCGCCTCGCTTCTCACCTTGCTGGCATCATTGTTTTTGCTGCAGCTCCGGAACAAAGACAACGCCCGCTTGACCGAAACCCTGCGCGACCAATTCGCGCAACATCAGAACGCAAGCCGCCAGGAACTCGCTCAAACCCTCGACCTCACGCTGCGCCAGAACTCCGAACCCGTCCGCGAGGTGCTGGGAACCCTCTCGCAATCCACCAACACGCTGAGGGATTCCCTCGAAAGATCGGTCACCAAATCCTTCGAACTCCAAAACCAACAGCTCGAGGGATTCCGAAACCAACTCGACAGGCTCACACAAACGAACAGCGAGAAACTCGAAACGCTCCGAACCTCTGTGGAAGCCAAGCTCGCCAGCCTGCAGCAGGACAACAACGCGAAACTCGAAGCCATGCGAGCGACGGTCGAGGAAAAGCTCCAAACCACGCTGGAGCGGCGTTTGGGCGAATCCTTCAAGCTCGTCAGCGACAATCTGGACAAGGTTCAAACCGCCATGCTCAACATGCAAAGCCTCGCCGAGGGAGTCGGAGACTTGAAGCGTGTCATGACGAATGTGACCCGCCGTGGCGCCTGGGGAGAGTTCCAGCTCGCCACGATTCTCGAGCAATTCCTCAGTCCTCAACAATACGACACGAATGTCGCCACCAAAGGCGGTCCCGAGCGCGTGGAATTTGCCGTCAAACTTCCCGGTCGCTCCAGCGATGGATCCACCGTTTGGCTCCCCATCGACGCCAAGTTTCCCAAGGAGGATTACGAACGCCTTGTCGCCGCATCGGAAAATGGTGACGCCGCCGAAGCCGAGAATGCCGCCCGCCAGCTCGAAATCCGCATCAAATCAAACGCCAAGGACATTCGGGAAAAATACCTCAACCCGCCGGCGACCACCGATTTTGCGATCATGTTCCTGCCCACCGAGGGCCTCTACGCCGAAGTCCTCCGCCGCCGCGAACTCGCCGAAAGCATCCAACTCGAGCACCGCGTCGTCATCGCCGGACCGACAACCCTCGTCGCACTGCTCAACAGCCTTCAAATGGGCTTCCGCACGCTGGCCATCGAGCAACGCTCCAGCGAGGTCTGGCAAACTCTCAGCGCCGTTAAAACCGAATTCTCAAAATTCGGCACCGTGCTGGAAAAGGTGAAAAGCAAACTCCAGTCCGCCACGAACGAAATCGACCAGGTCGGCACACGCACCCGCGCCATGCAGCGCCAACTTCGCAATGTCGAATCGGCCCCGGAAGAGGCCTCCAACGCCCTCTTCGCCCAGGAACCCGAATTCCTACCGACGCCGGAGTCACCAGAGACCGCGTGATGCAAGAATGCGGAGATGCGTTTTTTCAGATTTTCCCCTTGTCAAACGAACACCCCCGCGCTTTAGTGCTCCTCCCTTTCGATCCTGAGTAGCTCAGTGGTAGAGCGGTCGGCTGTTAACCGATTGGTCGTAGGTTCGAGTCCTACCTCAGGAGCCACTAAATTTTTAGTGGCTCTCCCCCTCAGAAACCGCATCAAGTCTACCTCTGCGGGCGTTTGAAGTTTTTTTGGAAGTGGTAACAAGTGGCCGGTATGAGGACATTGTTTTGTCACCTCGTTCGCTTTTACCCCTCAACGACTGCCTTTCTTCTTCACTCCCTCCTTGGTGTCAAATTGCGCGGGGTGTTTTGAGTCTTGCGCCCTTCCAACGATCCCGCTTTGGTCCCGCTGGCTTGCTCAGGGGGAGAGTTTGGCGGCTTCGGCGAGGTGGTCGCCGTCCCTATCGAGGTCGGCCT
Source organism: Terrimicrobiaceae bacterium (assembly GCA_044369905.1). Lineage (GTDB taxonomy): Bacteria > Verrucomicrobiota > Verrucomicrobiia > Chthoniobacterales > Terrimicrobiaceae > UBA967. The sequence continues at coordinate 3,558 of JBILWM010000111.1, forward strand.
GATGGACCTCTTCGCAAGCCTTGTTGTCATCATCAAAAGCAATCTCGTTTTCGGAAAACTCAACGACAATCTTCATTCCCCTGCCGAGTCAGTAAAAACGGCCCTTCACACACTCCGTGTGTCTCAGCCTTTACAAGTTCAAGAAATGACTTTATTATTTGGTTACAGGTGATCCGTGAGTGCCTTAGGGGTGTCGGACATTAAATTAATTATGACGGCATTTCGCCCGCATGCCACCAGCGGGCCCTCGAACCACGGAGGTGGCACTTTTAAGATTTTGGAACCCAAATTCCTGACCTTGGTGACATTTAGGCTCAGCATCCTGCTCGGAGTGCCACAGGTATGTGCCCCCCTTTCGGGGAGCCATTTTTTCAGGTGGCTCTCCCCCTCAGAAACCGCATCAAATCTCCCTTTGTGGGCGTTTGCGGTTCTTTTTATGATGCGGCAACGCAAGCGTGGCCGTGGGAAACATCAGCTTTCCGCTTCTCTCAATTTGCTGTGAAAAACTTCGTAAATCCATTTTCTCGGCCCCGCATACACGCAGGTGATGATCTGCTCGCCGTCGATCCTATTGTAATCGAAAATGACGCGATGCGAACCGACGCGGAGGCGATGGAAACCTTCCAGTTCGCGCTGTAGGAAACTCTCTCCTTCCAAAGTGCCGACTTGCGTTTGATCTTTTCCGGCCTTCGACTGCTTGAGCCAGCTTTTCAATGACCAGTGAGAGACGCCCAAATCCCGGGCCACCTCTTTGACTTCCTTGCCACTCTCCACGAGTGCCACGGCGTTTTCCTTAAATTCGCGGTCGTAGCGCCGCGCATACCTGCTTTGTGTTTTTTCCATTTCGGGTCTCTTTCTTTAGTGAGCCCCTCACGGTTTTTCGAGGTAGGATCAATCATCGGTTAAGGATTTGATGTTTCCCCGCTCCATGGACAATCCCTTGATCGCCACTTTCAAGGCAAGCCGTGGTTGAGGCGGGAGACTTCTCAAATATTCAAGAACCTCCTCTTGAATTTTGACCCGAATCATAGCGAGTCCAGCGCGGCCAAATCATGGTAAACCGCTTGGCCTTGCCTGTGCTTGCGGATGGCTTCCATCGCCTTCGGGTCGGCCAGGATTTCCATGGTCTCCGCTATGGCTTCCATCCGGTCCATGGAGACCAGCACGGCCACCGCTTTGCCTTGATTGGTGATGGTTACCGGGTGGTCCTCGCACTCTTTAATCACGGCGGAAAACTTTTGCTGTGCGGTTTTTATCGTGTAGGTGTCGGACATGGAATTTGGGTATTCCTTTTTTGCATAAAGGTAATCCCTTTTAAAGAAACCGCAATCGCTTGAAAGGGCCTTCGCTGACTTGGGTGAAGGGCTTCAGCCGCCGCGCCGCCCGATCAGGCGCTTTCCTTCCAATTCGAGTAGGGATTTTTTGCGAGGCAGGAATTGTAGTAGCGCGCCTCGTGGGAGACTTCCTGCCCGACCCAATCGGGGATTTTGATCGGCTGGTCCTCGCGCTCCAGTTCGATTTCGGCGACCATGAGTCCTTCGTTTTCGGCGTGGAAAATATCCACCTCCCACTTCATGCCGTCGTGGCGCACGATGTAGCGGGTTTTGTCGATGAGGGGCCGCTCGCAGAGTGCCAGCATGAGCTCCGCATCTCGCACCGGGATGTCGTATTGAAGCTCCAGGCGGGTGATGCCCTCGCGGGCGCCTTTCACAGTGACAGTCGCCCGCTCGCCGGCGATGCGGACGCGCACGCTCTTGCGGGGGTCGGAGCAAAGGTAACCCTGCGAGAGCCGCTTGGGCGAGCCCTCCACCAAGGAACGCCAGCCATCGCTGACGATGAGAAATTTCCGTTCGATTTCCAAAGGTTCGGCGCCGGGTGTGATCATCAAGCTTGGATAGCTTTTTTCAGCGGGCTTGGCGAATGCTTTGCCGCGCCCGCATGGCGGATTTGAGATTGCCCGCTCCGAGGAAGCGATTCAGAATTCCGCAGTCCGCACAAATGCATCTGTTCATCCTTCTACTCCTGCCACTGGCCTTGTCGACCGCATGGGGACAAGTCTCGGCGCCGTTGCCTGAGGAATCAACGAAGGCGGCTATCGAGGCTGTGCTTGCTGATTTCGATGCACAGAAACCCGATGATGCCCTTGCGAAACTGGAGGTCATGGAGAAGAAGCTTCCCGACGACCCGCTTGTCCTGAACCTGATTGGTTCCGCCTACAGCAAGAAAAAGGATTACCTCGCCGCCGAGACTTACTTTCGGAAGGCCGTCAAAAAATCCCCCAACTTTTTCCCAGCCATCTTCAACATCGGGGAGGTTTTCTTTCTCCAAAAAAAATACACCGAGGCCCGGGAGCATTTCCAAGCTATGAGGGGATCGGATGCGAGGCACGAATTGCTGCAATTCAAACTCGTTCTTTGCGACCTGGCGCTGAATGAAACCGACCGCGCCAAGAAAGTGATGGATGCCATCAAGTATCCGGGCAACTCCCCAGCCTGGTATTACGCCCACGCCGCCTACGAGAACAAGATGGGCAACAATAAAAAGGCCCGCGAATATGTCGCCGGCGCACAATACATCTTCGGACCGAAGACCTCTCTCTTTGATGAAAGCTTCGAAGCCGCAGGCATCTCACTCAGATAATCCCCCACCCATCCGCACACTCTTGCCGAATCTTTTCACAACCTCAACCGACCTATGAAAACCCCACCCCGACCTCTTCGATCACGCCTGAGCGGTGAAAAGAGGCTCAATCCTCCTGATGTCCTGCTCCACGAGAAAGCCCGTGTGCTTGTCACCGGCGCCGGCGGATTCATTGGCAGCGCGCTTGTCCACGCCCTCAACGAGCGCGGCATCACGCAGATCATTGTCACCGACTCCCTCGGCGAGGACGAGAAATGGAGGAATCTTCTGCCTTTGAAATTCGAGGACTATGTGCCGGCGGATGAATTTTTGGAGGGCATCGAAGAGGATGCGGATCACTTTGGACGCTTCTCAGCCGTGTTCCATCTGGGCGCCTGCTCTGCTACGACAGTTACGGATTCGGATTTCGTGCTGAAAAACAACTACGCCTACACGAAGTCGCTGTGCCGGTGGGCGCTCTTCTCCGGCGCTCGCTTTGTTTACGCCTCCTCCGCTGCGACCTATGGCGACGGCAGCGCGGGCATGGATGACAAAACAGAAGACCTCTCGCGTTTCCGCCCCCTGAACCTCTACGGCTACTCGAAGCACCTCTTCGACCTCCACGCCTCCCGCGAGGAAATCCTCCCGGACATCATTGGCATCAAGTATTTCAATGTATTTGGTCCCAATGAATACCACAAAGGCGACATGCGCAGCCTCGTGTGCAAGGCATTTGATGAAATTCAGCAAACAGGCCGCATCCGCCTCTTCAAAAGCTACAAGCCGGAATACCCGGACGGCGGCCAGATGCGCGACTTCGTGTATGTGAAGGACGCCGTCGAGATGACACTCCACCTCGCCGAAAACGAAGACGCCGGTGGTCTCTACAACATCGGCTCCGGCGTGGCCCGCACATGGATAGACCTCGCGAACGCCCTCTTTTCGGCGCTTGGAAAAACTCCCAACATCGAGTTTTTCGATATGCCCGAGACCATTCGCCACCAATACCAATACTACACCTGCGCGGACATCTCGAAGCTCCGTGCCACCGGCTACACCAAGCCCACCACCTCGCTCGAAGACGCCGTGCGCGACTATGCCGTCAACTACCTCCTGCCAAGAAAGCGGCTCGGCGAATAGTCTTCCCTCCCCTCCCCGCTACGCCTGCCAGCGCTGCACGAACTGCTGCCGCTGGCCGGGCTTTGTGAAACTCACGGACTCCGACATCAGCGCGATCTCCCATTTTCTCGAAATGTCGGAAGTCGAGTTCATCCAGGAATACACCCGACTCCGGCCCCGCCGCGATGGACTCGCCCTCACCGACCAACCCGATGGCGCCTGCATCTTTCTCGAAGGCCGCGACTGCCGCATCCAACCCGTGAAGCCCCTCCAATGCCGTGGATTTCCCAACGAATGGAATTTCCCTGGCTGGCGCGAGGTCTGCGAAGCGATTGAGGTCCCAGCGGCTTAAGATTGGGCGCAACGGAAGCGGAGGCAATCTCAGGCTAGAGAAAGGCGTGGCTATTGCTTGGGCGTGAGACGCAGCATGACTTCGTTGCGCCGCAAAAATGAGGGGGTCCATGGTGGATCGAAAAAGCCATAGATCGGCGGGTCGATGGCTGTGAGACCTTTGGCGTCGATCCAACTTTTCAGGAGGGCAAGGCATTCCGATTCCTTCGCTGCGGAGCGAGAGCCGCTGAAACGAAGCACAGCGAATCGGCCTGCAGGGATTTTTTTAATGTTCACCAAGGAGTCCAAAGGTGCAGGGGCGAGGCCAGCAGACGACTTGACTGGCAGGACAAATGCCATGGTGTGGAGATCCCTGGAAATGAACACCGGCGTGGTCATGGCGATTGATTCCTGGCTTTTGTTGTTGCCTGTGATGTAGCGGAACAATTTGCCGAAGCCTGAATTTTCACCACCACCCTCCTTGGGCATGGGTGTCTCGACAATGGTCAACTCCGGATAGTCACGCAGCTCGAATTTACCATCCGAGAGGACTGCAGAGTAGGGCGCTGATTCATATCCCGAGCGGGATGTCTTGCACACCACGCCCGCACACTCGCCCTCTCCGGACTCCTCCAAAGCCTCGACATGCGTCTCCAGGAAGCCCAGAGCCACAACCTGCCCCACGCCCACTTCCTGGAACTCATCCTCCAAGACGAAATCCAC